>NZ_JACBWZ010000246.1 GCF_013870595.1 Streptomyces sp. WELS2
CGCAAGGCCCGGCTGGCCCTGGACGCGGCCGGCCCGTACGGCACCCTGCGCGGCACCCCCGGCACGGCGTACGCCGACGACGGCACCGAGCTGTACTACGAGGTCGACGAGGCCGAGCCCGACCCGGGCCCGGACGTCTCCCCGCGCCGGCGCCGGCTCTTCGGCCGCAAGGCGCCCGCCCCGGTCACCGTCGTCTTCTGCCACGGCTACTGCCTCAGCCAGGACTCCTGGCACTTCCAGCGGGCCGCCCTGCGCGGGGTCGTGCGGACCGTGTACTGGGACCAGCGCAGCCACGGCCGGTCCGGGCGGGGCGTGGCGCAGACCCGGGACCGGGTGCCGGTGACCATCGACCAGCTCGGCCGGGACCTGAAGGCCGTGCTGGACGCCGCCGTCCCCGACGGCCCGGTGGTGCTGGTCGGCCACTCGATGGGCGGGATGACGGTGATGGCGCTGGCCGCCCAGTACCCCGAGCTGATCCGGGACCGGGTGGTCGCCACCGCCTTCGTGGGCTCGTCGTCCGGACGGCTCGGCGAGGTCAACTTCGGGCTCCCGGTGGCCGGCGTCAACGCGGTGCGCCGGATCCTGCCCGGGGTGCTGAGGGTGCTCGGCCGGCAGGCGGAGCTGGTGGAGAAGGGGCGCCGGGCCACCGCCGACCTGTTCGCCGGGATCATCAAGCGGTACTCGTTCGCGGGCCGGGAGGTCGATCCGTCGGTGGAGCGGTTCGCCGAGCGGATGATCGAGTCCACGCCGATCGACGTCGTCGCCGAGTTCTACCCGGCCTTCACCGACCACGACAAGACGGAGGCGCTCTCCTGCTTCCGGGACCGGCCGGTGCTGGTGCTGGCCGGCGTGCAGGACCTGGTCACGCCCAGCGAGCACAGCGAGGCCATCGCCGGCCTGCTGCCCGACGCCGAGCTGGTGCTCGTACCGGACGCCGGGCACCTGGTGATGCTGGAGCACCCCGAGGTGGTCACCGACCGGCTCGCCGACCTGCTCACCCGCGCCGGAGCGGTGCCCGCAGGGGCTACCGTAAGTGGCTATGGAACGACCAGCAGCACCAGCAGCGCACGAGGCCGCTGAGATCCGGCTGACGATCACCTCCCCCGAGCGGATGCGGGAGCTGGGCCGGCGGCTGGCCGGGCTGCTGCGCGCGGGTGACCTGGTGATGCTCAGCGGGGAGCTCGGCGCGGGCAAGACCACGCTGACCCGCGGGCTCGGCGAAGGCCTCGGGGTGCGCGGCGCGGTCACCTCGCCGACCTTCGTGATCGCCCGGGTGCACCCGTCCCTCGGTGACGGGCCGCCCCTCGTGCACGTCGACGCCTACCGCCTGGCCGGCGGCCTGGACGAGATGGAGGACCTGGACCTCGACGTCTCGCTGCCCGACTCGGTGATCGTCGTGGAGTGGGGCGAGGGCAAGGTCGAGGAACTGACCGAGGACCGCCTCCAGGTCGTCATCCACCGCGCGGTCGGCGACACGACGGACGAGGTCCGGCACGTGACGCTGACCGGGCTGGGGGAGCGGTGGTCGGAGGCGGACCTGGAGGCGCTGACGGGCTGAGCGCCCGCGTCCGGCCTGCGGCACGGCGCCCTACCGGATCACCACCACGGGCACCCCGATGGTGGCGAACTGCCACAGCGCGTCGCCGTCCGCCCGGCTCTCCCGGATCCCGCCCGTCTTCACGTTCGGGTCGGCCGCCGGGTCCGATCCGCCGTGCACGGCCGCGCTGAACCCGATCACCACCCCGTCCACGCTGGTGAACCGCACCACGTGCTCGACGGGCAGGCCGTCGGTGCCGGTGGCCGTGTGGGAGCGGGAGCTGACCCAGTAGGTGCCCGGCGCCGGGTCGACGCTGCCCGGACGCACCGTGAAGGTGCGCCGCACCCGGTTGCCGGGGGCGACCAGCCAGACCCGGTCGTCGTCCACCGAGTACACCACCCGTTCGCCCGTTCCGGAGCCGTCCGGCAGCGCGGCCGGGTGCCGCCGGTCCCGGGGCGCCTTCGTCTTCGCCGCCGCGGACGCGCTCGCCGCCGTCCCGTCGCGCAGCTCGGCCGGCACGGTCGCCTGGGCCCTGAGCGCCAGGAAGCCGACCGTTCCCAGGGCCGCCGCGGTGAGGCCGGCCACGATCGCCGAGCTGGTCCCTGCCACCTGCGCCCACCTCTGCTTCGCGTCCGTCAAGCCTGTTTTGAGGCATATGTCGTATTCGTGGAGACCGTAGCAGCCGGTGGCCGTTCGTCCCGGGCGGCCGTGCGCGAGCCGCGGGCGCCGTAGGCTGTTCGCGTGCTCTTGCTCGCTCTGGATACCGCCACACCCGCCGTCACCGTCGCGCTGCACGACGGCACGGACGTCGTCGCCTCGTCGAGCCAGGTGGACGCGCGCCGGCACGGAGAGCTGCTGCTGCCGGCCGTCGACCGGGTCCTCGCCGAGGCCGGACTGAAGCTGGAGTCCGTGACCGGCATCGTCGTCGGCACCGGGCCCGGCCCCTACACCGGCCTGCGGGTCGGTCTGATGACCGCGGACACCTTCGGCCTCGCGCTCGGCGTCCCGGTGCACGGCGTGTGCACGCTGGACGGCCTCGCCTACGCCGCCGACATCGCCGAGGGCCCCTTCGTCGTGGCGACCGACGCCCGGCGCAAGGAGGTCTACTGGGCGACGTACGCCGACTCCCGTACCCGGCTGACCGATCCGGCCGTGGACCGCCCCGCCGACATCGCCGAGCGGGTCGCGGGCCTGCCCGCGGTCGGCGCGGGCGCGCTGCTCTACCCGGACACGTTCCCGAGCGCCCACGAGCCCGAGCACGTGTCCGCCGCGGCGCTCGCCTCGCTCGCGGCGAAGCGGCTGGCCGCGGGCGAGGAGCTGCCCGCGCCCCGGCCGCTGTACCTGCGCCGTCCGGACGCCCAGGTCCCCAAGAACTACAAGGTGGTCACCCCCAAGTGACACAGCCGGCACCTCCCCGACTGCGCGAGATGCGCTGGTGGGACATCGACCCGGTCCTGGAGCTGGAGCGGGACCTGTTCCCCGAGGACGCCTGGTCCCGCGGGATGTTCTGGTCCGAACTGGCCCACGCCCGGGGCCCCGAGTCCACCCGGTGCTACCTCGTCGCCGAGTCCGCCGACGGCCGGATCGTCGGGTACGGCGGCCTGGCGGCGGCCGGTGACGTGGCCGACGTCCAGACCATCGCCGTCGCCCGCGACCACCAGGGCACCGGCCTCGGCGCCCGCCTGCTGGCGGAACTGCTGCGCGCGGCGACCGCGTTCGAGTGCCCCGACGTGATGCTCGAGTGCCGGGTCGACAACGTCCGCGCCCAGAAGCTCTACGAACGCTTCGGCTTCGTCCCCGTCGGTTTCCGGCGCGGCTACTACCAGCCCGGCAACGTGGACGCCCTGGTGATGCGCCTGACCACGGGATCCGACAGCGGTACCGCCGCCGGGTCCGACCCAGTACAAGGAACCGAGATCAATGACTGACGAACCTCTCGTCCTCGGCATCGAGACCTCCTGCGACGAGACCGGCGTCGGCATCGTCCGCGGCACCACCCTGCTGGCGGACGCCGTCGCCTCCAGCGTCGACGAGCACGCCCGCTTCGGCGGTGTCGTGCCGGAGGTGGCGTCCCGGGCCCACCTGGAGGCGATGGTCCCCACCATCGACCGCGCGCTGAAGGAGGCGGGGGTCGGTGCCAAGGACCTGGACGGCATCGCGGTCACCGCGGGCCCCGGTCTCGCGGGCGCCCTGCTCGTCGGCGTCTCGGCGGCCAAGGCGTACGCCTACGCCCTCGGCAAGCCCCTGTACGGCGTCAACCACCTCGCTTCGCACATCTGCGTGGACCAGCTGGAGCACGGCCCGCTGCCCGAGCCGACGATGGCCCTGCTGGTCTCCGGCGGCCACTCCTCGCTGCTGCTGTCCGCGGACATCACCTCCGATGTTCGGCCGATGGGCGCGACCATCGACGACGCGGCCGGCGAGGCCTTCGACAAGATCGCCCGCGTGCTGAACCTGGGCTTCCCCGGCGGTCCCGTCATCGACCGCTACGCCAAGGAGGGCGACCCGGAGGCCATCGCCTTCCCGCGCGGTCTGACCGGCCCCCGCGACCCGGCGTACGACTTCTCCTTCTCCGGCCTGAAGACCGCCGTGGCCCGGTGGATCGAGGCCAGGCGGGCGGCCGGCGAGGAGGTCCCGGTCCGTGACGTCGCCGCCTCCTTCCAGGAGGCCGTGGTCGACGTGCTGACCCGCAAGGCCGTGCGCGCCTGCAAGGACGAGGGCGTGGACCACCTGATGATCGGCGGCGGTGTCGCGGCCAACTCCCGGCTGCGCGCGCTCGCCCAGGAGCGCTGCGAGGCGGCCGGCATCCGGCTGCGCGTGCCGCGGCCCAAGCTGTGCACGGACAACGGCGCGATGGTGGCCGCGCTGGGCGCCGAGATGGTCGCCCGCAACCGGGCCGCCTCCGACTGGGACCTGTCGGCCGACTCCTCCCTGCCGGTGACCGACCCGCACGTCCCCGGACACGGCCACGGCCACGACCACGTGCACGAGGTCAGCAAGGAGAACCTGTACTCGTGACCGTCGCACTGATGTGGGAGGCGCGGGCCGCCGACGGGCGGGGCGCCGAGCTGCTCGCCTGGGCCCGCGCCCAGCGCCTGGCCGAGGAGCCGCTGCGCCGCGAGACCTTCCGCGCGCCGCAGGACCGGGTGCTGGTCGTCACCTGGTGGGACGCGCCGTACGACGCCCCGCTCCCGGAGCTGCCCGAGCCGGACCCGGAGCTGGTGACGCGGGGCGTGCACCGGTGGCGGTTCGAGTCGGTGGCGGACGACTGACGCCGGGGACCTTGAGGCTGGTGAGGCCTGTGTGACTGCCGAGTTGCGGAGAGACCCCCATCCTGCGCTATGATCATCACACAGCGAACGGCCGGAACACCGGCCCGAAGCCAGTGCGTTGGTGGTCCAAGGAAAGACGCCCCGCTTCCTGCGGGGAGATGCAGGTGCAAGGCCTGCCCGGCGCTCCACTCGACACCCCGCCCCCGGGAAACCGGAGGCGGGGTGTTCGCGTTGCGTACCGGAGTGGACGGTGTTCGAAAGTGTCGGAAAATTTTCGGACCCTGGTTCGAAAGTTTCGAAGTGTTGGGCGGTGCACGATTCTTCGTCGCACGCTTCCGCGACGCTACGATCGCCGGTATGAAGCCTCCGAAGCCCGCAGCAGGACAGACGGCGACCCTCGCCGAGATCGCCCGGGAGGCCGGGGTCTCCGCCCCGACTGTTTCGAAGGTCCTCAACGGCCGTGCCGATGTCGCCCCGGCGACGCGCACCCGGGTCGAGGAGCTGCTGCGCGCCTACGGCTACCGGCGCCGGCGTGCCGAGGCCTCCCGCTCCCCGCTGATCGACCTCGTCTTCCACGAGCTGGAGAGCGCCTGGGCGCTGGAGGTCATCCGGGGCGTGGAGAACGTGGCCAGGGACGCCGGGCTGAGCGTGGTGCTGTCCGAGTCGGCCGGCCGGCTCACCCCCGGCCGCACCTGGGCCGACCAGGTCGCCGCCCGCCGCCCGCACGGCGTGGTGCTGGTGCTGTCGGACCTCGACGAGTCCCAGCGGGCCCTGCTGACCAGCCGCTCCGTCCCGTTCGTGGTGATGGACCCGGCCGGCGACCCGGGCCCGGACGTGCCCTCCATCGGCGCCACCAACTGGCAGGGCGGGCTGGCCGCCACCCGGCACCTGGTGGAGCTCGGGCACACCCGGATCGGCGCCATCAGCGGCCCGTCCCGGATGATGGGCAGCCGCGCCCGGATGGACGGCTACCGGGCGGCGCTGGAGACGGCCGGGCTGCCCGTGGACCCCTCGCTGGTGCTGACCGGTGACTTCCACCACGATGCCGGGTACCGCCTGGGGTTGCAGTTGCTGCGCCGCCCGGACCGGCCCACCGCCGTCTTCGCGGGCAACGACCTCCAGGCCCTCGGCCTGTACGAGGCCGCCCGCGAGCTGGGCCTGCGCGTACCGGAGGACCTCAGCGTGGTCGGCTTCGACGATCTGCCGGTCGCCCGCTGGGTGGGGCCGCCGCTGACCACCGTGCGGCAGCCGCTGACCGAGATGGCCGAGGCCGCGGCCCGGCTGGTGCTGGAGCTGGGGCGGGCCGAGGACGAACGGGCGACGACCCGGGTCGAGCTGGCGACGAGCCTGGTGGTGCGCTCCAGCACCGCCGCTCCCGCGCCGGCCGGAAGCTGACGTACCGACGTACCGAGTGGGGCGGCCCCGGCGCGGCCGTCCCCGCGCCAACGCTCGTCCGACGGCCCGGTGTTCGGGCCGCCGGATGAGAATTCCACAAGAAAACCGGCTTACGCCGAAAGCGCTAACAACCCGTTCATCATTCGGACTTATGTTCCTGTCGTGACGCGACACGAGGAGCAAGGCGACGCGGGCAGACGGACGGGCCGGCGGCCCAGGGCGCTCCGGATCGCCGGCCTGACCCTGGCGGGCACCCTGGTACTGGCCGTGGCGGCGGCGGGCTGGGCGTACCGGCACCTGAACCACAACATCACGAGCGTCGACATCGACAGCGCGCTCGGTGACGACCGGCCCGCCCGCGCCATGCTCACCCCCGCGCCGGCCGCCTCGGCCGACGCCGCCCCGGTGCCCACCGGTTCGCTGAACATCCTGGTCCTCGGCTCGGACTCGCGCAGCGGCGCGGCCAACCGGGAGCTGGGCGGCGGGGACAGCGAGGGCGCCCGCTCCGACACGGCCATGGTCGTGCACCTCGACGCGGGCCGGACGGCGGCGACCGTGGTCAGCATCCCGCGCGACACGCTCGTCACCCGCCCCTCCTGCCCGCTCGGCTCGGGCGGCACCTCGGCACCGGCGTACGGCGTGATGTTCAACAGCGCCTACGCGGTGGGCGGTCCGGTGTGCGCGGTGAAGACCGTGGAGACCCTCACCGGCGTCCGCATGGACCACTACCTCGAAATCGACTTCTCCGGCTTCGCCCGGCTGGTCGACGCGCTCGGCGGGGTCGACGTCACCACCGGCCAGGACATCGACGACGACAAGAGCCACCTGCGCCTCGCGGCCGGCACCCACCACCTCGACGGGACGCGGGCCCTGGCCCTCGCCCGCACCCGGCACGGCATAGGCGACGGCAGCGACCTGGGCCGCATAGGGCTCCAGCAGACGCTGGTGAAGGCCCTGCTGGAGCAGGTCTCGGACGCCGGACTGCTCACCGACCCGGCCCGGCTCTACCGGGTCGCCGACGCCGCCACCGCGGGCCTGACCACCGACACCGGACTGGACTCCCTGGGCGAGCTGACGAGCCTCGGCCGGAGCCTGAAGGGCCTCACCGCCGACCGGGTGACGACGGTGACGATGCCGGTCGTCACGGCCCCCTCCGACCCCAACCGGGTGATCCCCGAGGAACCCCGGGCGAGCGAACTCTGGGCATCCCTGCGCTGAGCTCGGCGGCTCCCGGGAGGGCCCGGGACCGTTCGGAGCGCGCGCTGCCGCCGCGCCGGGCGGGTCAGTCCAGCGGGTGACCGATCAGCATCGTCGGTGCCCCCGCCACCCGGGTGAGGAAGACGGTGGCCGCGTTCGGACCCTGCGGCCGTACCTTGCGGCGCAGCTCCTCCGGCTCGACCGCCGAGCCGCGCTTCTTCACGGTCAGCGTGCCGACCTCGCGCTCGCGCAGCAGCGCCTTGAGCCGCTTGACGTTGAAGGGCAGCCGGTCGGTGATCTCGTAGCCGGTGGCGTACGGCGTGGGGTGCGGCTCGTCCGCGGTGACGTAGGCGATGGTCGCGTCCAGCAGTCCGCCGCCGACCTCCTCGGCCACCTCCGCGACCAGGTGCGCGCGGATGACCGCGCCGTCCGGCTCGTACAGGTACCGCCCCACCG
>NZ_JACBWZ010000247.1 GCF_013870595.1 Streptomyces sp. WELS2
CCCGAAGTTTCAGCCCGTGGGGCCTCCGGTGGCGGGGTCGGCGCGCCCGGCAGACGGACCGTGGCCACCGTGCCGGTGCCCTCGGCGCGGGCCAGGGTGACCTCGCCGCCCGCCTGCTGGACCGTACGGGCCACGATGGACAGGCCGAGGCCCGAGCCGGGAAGGGCGCGGGCGCTGGGGGAGCGCCAGAACCGGTCGAAGACGTGCGGGAGTTCGTGCTCGGGGATGCCGGGGCCGTGGTCGCGGACGGTCAGCACGCCCTCGTGCAGCGCCACCTCGACCGTGCCGCCCTCGGGGCTGAACTTCACCGCGTTGTCCAGGATGTTGACCACGGCCCGCTCCAGCGCGGACGGCTCCGCCCGTACGTACCAGGGCTCCAGGTCGGCGGTGATCGTCAGCTCCGGACCGCGCAGCCGGGCCCGGCGCAGCGCCGCCTCCACGGTGTCCCGGAAGGAGACCACCTGGAGCCGCTCGCCGCGCTGCCCCTCCGAGCGGGACAGCTCCTGGAGGTCGCCGATCAGCGCGGCCAGCTCCGTCATCTGCGCCTTCACCGAGGCGAGCAGCGCCTTGCGGTCCTGCGGCGGCAGCGGCCGGCCCGTCTCCTCGCTGCGGGTCAGCAGCTCGATGTTGGTGCGCAGCGACGTCAGGGGCGTGCGCAGTTCATGGCCGGCGTCGGCGATCAGCTGCTGCTGGAGGTCCCGGGAACTGGCCAGCGAGGCGGTCATCGAGTTGAACGACCGGGACAGCCGGGCCACCTCGTCCTCGCTGTCCTCCTCCACCGGGATGCGCACGCTCAGGTCCTCGGTGCGGGCCACGTGCTCCACGGCCTCCGTGAGCCGGTCCACCGGCCGCAGTCCGACCCGCGCCACCGCGAGGCCCGCCGCGCCGGCGCCGAGCACCCCGACGGCCGACACCAGCAGCAGGATCAGCGCGAGGTCGTTGAGGTTCTGCTGGGTGCTCTTGAGCGGCATGGCGATGAGCACGCCCACGTTGGGCCCGCGCTCCCCGGTCGAGGACGCGGTGGCCAGCAGCGGCCGGGTGAGCACCCGTACGTCGTTGCCCTCGCTGTCGGTGCCGTTGCGGAAGTAGAGCGTGCCGACGTCCAGGTGCCGGATCTCCGACTTGTCGGCCTGCGTGACGTCGATCTTCGCCGAGGCGCCGCCGAACAGGCAGACCTTGCCGTCCTCCGTGACCACCTGGGAGTACCGGTCCCGGAACGGGTTGTCGGAGGGCGGGGTGTCGGTGCAGCGGGCGAGGGCCAGCAGCACCTGGTCGGGCTGCGTGGTGTTCTTCAGGGACTTGCGAAGGTCGTCGTCCACCTGGTCGTACAGCTTGCGTTCCACGATGAACCAGCAGGTCATCGACACCGCGGCCACCGCGAACGCCACCGCCGCCGCGACCAGCACCGCCAGCCGTGCCCGGATCGGCAGCGCCCGGTACCGGCGCAGCACGCGTTTCACTCGGCGCCGCCCTGCCTGAGGACGTACCCCACGCCCCGCACGGTGTGCACCAGGCGCGGCTCGCCGCCCGCCTCGGTCTTGCGGCGCAGGTACATCACGTACACGTCCAGCGAGTTGGAGGACGGCTCGAAGTCGAAGCCCCACACCGCCTTCAGGATCTGCTCCCGGGTGAGCACCTGGCGCGGATGGGCCATGAACATCTCCAGCAGGGTGAACTCGGTGCGGGTCAGCTCCACCGGCCGCTCGCCCCGGGTCACCTCCCGGGTGGCCAGGTTCATCCGCAGGTCGGCGAAGGTGAGCGCCTCGTCCTGGCGGGCCTCGGCGGACACGCCCGCCGCGTAGGAGCTGCGGCGCAGCAGTGCCCGGATCCGGGCGAACAGCTCGTCCAGCTCGAACGGCTTGACCAGGTAGTCGTCGGCGCCCGCGTCCAGGCCGGTCACCCGGTCGCCGACCGTGTCGCGGGCGGTGAGCATCAGGATGGGGGTGGTGTCCCCCGCGCCCCGGATGCGGCGGGCCGCCGTCAGGCCGTCCATGCGGGGCATCTGGATGTCGAGCACGACCAGGTCCGGCCGGTAGGCGCCCGCCTTGTCCAGGGCGTCCGCCCCGTCGACGGCGACCTCGGTGTCGTACCCCTCGAAGGCCAGGCTGCGCTGCAGGGCCTCGCGCACGGCCGGTTCGTCGTCGACGATCAGGATGCGCTGGGGGTCACGGTCGCCTTCGGCGGGGCTCATCGCTGGCGGTTCCTCGGGGTGCGGTGGGACGGTTGCGGACGTCTCTCAGCGTGCCACGGGTCGCGGGCCGGTGAGGGACGCGCGGGCCGGTCAGGCCCGGACCGTGCTCAGCCGGTGCAGCGGGACCTTGCGGCGGTGCCGGCGGACGGCGGAGGTGCGCAGGCCCATCAGCTGCGGGACCGGGGTCACGGCCCGGGTCGCCACCTCGGGGGCGCGGGGCGCCGGAACGGGGACATGCAGCTCGGACACGATGGACAGGGCCAGGGTGAGGCCGGCGGGGCCGCGTTCGGCCATGCGGTGCGGAACGTGCTTGATCATGACCTGCTCCTTGCTGACTCGTGCGCCGGCTGGGCGCGTGAGTGGTCTAGCTGGTGCTGGTGCCGCCCGACCGCAGCGCGGCCAGGTCGGACTTGACGGTGTTGACCGGGATGGCGAAGCCGAGGCCGATGCTGCCCGCGTCCGAGGACGAGGACGCCTGCGAACCGGAGGAGTACATCGCGGAGTTGATCCCGATGACCCGGCCGCTCGCGTCGATCAGCGCACCGCCGGAGTTGCCGGGGTTCAGGGACGCGTCGGTCTGGATCGCCTTGTAGGTGGTGGTGGACGAGCCGGTGTCGCCGTTGAACTCGCGGCCGCCGAACCGGAACGGCCACTGGTCGTCGCCGCCCTGGTCCTGGCCCTGGTTCTCGTCGGTGGAGACGGTGACGTCCCGGTCCAGGGCGGAGACGATGCCGCTGGTCACGGTGCCGGTCAGGCCCTCGGGGGAGCCGATGGCCACGACCGGGTCGCCGACCCGCACGGCGTCGGAGTTCCCGAGCGCCGCCGCCTTCAGGTCCTTGGCGCCCCGCACCTTGATCAGCGCGAGGTCCTTGGAGCTGTCGGTGCCGAGCACCTCGGCGGTGTAGCTCTTGCCGTCGCTGGTGCGCACCCTCACCGAGGAGGCGCCGGAGACGACGTGGTTGTTGGTGACGATCTCCCCGTCCGAGCCGATGATCACGCCGGAGCCGGTGGAGGAGCCGCCCGCGAGGGTCGCGTTGATCTCGACCACGCTCGGGCTGACCGCGGCGGCGATCGCGGCGACGTCACCCCGCTTGCTCGTCGGTACCGCGGGGGCGCCGACGGCGGTGGCGGCGTCCTTGCCGGTCAGCTCCTGCACGGTGTAGGCCGTGCCGCCGCCGACCGCCGCCGCCACGATCGCGACGGCCGCGAGCAGGGCCACCGGTCCGCGCCCGCGCTTCTTCCCCGGCTCCGGCGGCGTCCCCGGCCGGTACGGCGGCGGGGGCGGCCACTCGGCGTGCGCGGGGGAGACGGGGGAGGAAGAGTACGGCTGCTCGTAAGTGCCCTGGCTCTCGGTCATGACACAAGACTCCCCCGCGACCATGAGAGCTTCCTGAGTGCACGCTGAGAAGCCCGGCAGAACCGTGTTTGCCCGATATAAAGACGGGGACCGGCGCGGGTGCCGCGGGCTACACGCACCCGCAGCTCGTACGCACCACCAACCGTGACGGGAACGTCTTCAGCCGCTCCCGGCGCGATCCCGCCACCCGCAGCCCGTCGTCCAGCACCAGGTCGACCGCCGCCCGGGCCATCGCCGACCGGTCGGAGGCCACCGTGGTCAGCGGCGGGTCGGCGAGCGCGGCCTCCTTGATGTCGTCGAACCCGGCCACCCCCAGCTCCCCGGGCACGTCGATGCGCAGCTCGCGCGCGGCCCGCAGCAGGCCGATCGCCTGGTCGTCGGTGGAGCAGAAGATCGCCGGCGGGCGCCGGGGCCCGGAGAGGACGTCCAGGGCGACGCGATAGGCGTCGTAGCGGTTGTACGGCGCCTCGAACAGCCGACCCTCGATCGGCAGCCCGGCCTCCGCCATGGCCCGCTTCCAGCCCTCGACGTGGTCGGAGACCGGGTCGCCGACGGCCGGCGTCTCGGCCGTACCGCCCATGCAGGCCACGTACTCGTACCCGTGCTCCAGCAGGTGGCGCACCGCGAGCTGGGCGCCGCCGAGGTCGTCCGTCACCACGGCCACGTCGTCGATGGCCTCCGGCCGCTCGTGCAGCAGCACCACCCGGGCGTCCCAGGCGTCGATCTCGGCGGCGGCGAGGTCGTTCAGCGCGTGCGAGACGAGGATCAGGCCCGAGACGCGCATCCCGAGGAAGGCGCGCAGATAGTGCACCTCGCGCTCGCCGATGTAGTCGGTGTTGCCGACCAGCACCATCTTCCCGCGCTCGGACGCGGCCTGTTCCACCGCGTGCGCCATCTCGCCGAAGAACGGCTGGCGGGCGTCCGGGATGATCAGCCCTATGAGGTCGGTGCGCCGGGACGCCATGGCCTGCGCCACCCGGTCGGGCCGGTACCCCAGTTCCTTGATCGCGGCGAGGACGCGCTCGCGCGTGGCCGGGGCGACCGGCCGGGGTCCGTTGTTGATGACATAACTGACGACGGCGGTGGAGGTCCCAGCCAGCCGTGCCACGTCATCCCGAGTCACCTTGGCCACGCGCGGAGTCTACGCGGATTGACCCCTCCTGGGCAGGGCGTATCACCGGGCGGACCAGGCCGGACCGGGCGGTGCCGGGGGCGGTCAGGCGTCCAGGTGCACCTCGGCGCCGGCCGGCACGGCGGTTGCGTCCGCATCTTCCGCCTTTGCCCGGGCCGGCCTGCCCTTGGCCTCCTCGGCGGACCGGTCGCTCTTCTCGGGGGTAACGAATCGATAACCCACGTTGCGTACGGTGCCGATCAGCGACTCGTGTTCCGGGCCGAGCTTGGCCCGCAGCCGCCGTACGTGCACGTCGACGGTCCGGGTGCCGCCGAAGTAGTCGTAGCCCCACACCTCCTGGAGCAGCTGGGCGCGGGTGAAGACCCGGCCGGGGTGCTGCGCGAGGTATTTGAGCAGCTCGAACTCCTTGAAGGTCAGGTCCAGGACCCGGCCCTTGAGCTTGGCGGAGTAGGTGGCCTCGTCCACGGACAGGTCGCCGTTGCGGATCTCCATCGGCGAGTCGTCGTTGACGAGCTGCTGGCGGCCCATGGCGAGGCGCAGCCGGGCCTCGACCTCCGCGGGACCGGCGGTGTCGAGCAGGACGTCGTCGATGCCCCAGTCGGCGGTGACGGCGGCGAGACCGCCCTCGGTGACGACGAGGACCAGCGGACAGCCGGGGCCGGTGGAGCGCAGCAGCTGGCACAGGCTGCGCACCTGGGGCAGGTCGCGGCGGCCGTCGACGAGGATGACGTCGGCACCCGGCGTGTCGACCAGCGCCGGGCCCTCCGCCGGGGCCACCCGCACGTTGTGCAGGAGCAGGCCGAGCGCGGGCAGCACTTCTGTCGACGGTTGAAGGGCGTTGGTCAGGAGCAGCAGAGAACTCATACGTCTGGTTCCTCCTCGGTCCCTGCGAGGACGCTGTGCGGACGGGCACTGCTCTGCGATCCCGAAGGCCCCGTACACACGCGGGGACCCCGGGGGATTCCCGCTCGTATACAACGCTTCCGAAAGCACAAAAGGACCCGGGGGCTACGCTGCCCGAGTCCTCTGCCCAGCAGAATAGCCCACATGACCAACCGACCGGCAGGTGATGCGGCCCGTTCCACGGATCGTCCGGAATGCGAGACGACCGGAAGTGGCCAGGTGCGAACGTTTCTCCGCACGGCAGACGGTGTGCCGGTCGAATCCGTATACGATCCCGGCGCCGGTGCCGTATACGAAGGCTTTGCCGGCCCTTTGGGAGTCCCTTCCGGGGCCTGCCGTGATCTCGCGTTCGTCATCGCGCACGGTTTCACCGGAGACGTGGACCGGCCGCACGTCCGCCGGGTGGCCGGCGTGCTGCGCGGCCACGGCGCGGTCGTCACCTTCTCCTTCCGCGGCCACGGACGCTCCGGCGGCCGGTCCACCGTCGGTGACAAGGAGGTGCTGGACCTCGTCGCCGCCGTGGAGTGGGCCCGCCGCCTCGGGCACGCGCGCGTGGTGACCGTCGGCTTCTCCATGGGCGGCTCGGTGGTCCTGCGGCACGCGGCGCTGTGTCCCGGCACGGTGGACGCCGTGGTCTCGGTGAGCTCGCCGGCCCGCTGGTACTACCGGGGCACGGCCCCGATGCGCCGGCTGCACTGGCTGGTCACCCGCCCCGCGGGCCGCCTGGTCGGCCGCTACGGCCTGCGCACCCGCATCCACCACCGCGACTGGGACCCCGTCCCGCTCTCCCCGGTGCGGGCCGCCTCGCGGATCGCCCCGACGCCGCTGCTCATCGTGCACGGCGACCGCGACGGCTACTTCCCGCTCGACCACCCCCGGATGCTCGCCGAGGCGGCCGGCGGCCACGGCGAGCTGTGGATCGAGGCGGGCATGGGCCACGCCGAGCACGCGGCGGACGACGCCCTGGTGGCGCGGATCGCAGACTGGGCGGTGTCGGCGGCGGGCTAGCCTGGCTCACACTGTCTTTGACTTTTTCTTGTTCTTGCCGTCGATTGAGGATTCAGATGCCCAAGGTCACGGTGCGCTACTGGGCCGCCGCCAAGGCCGCGGCCGAGGTCGCCGAGGAGCCGTACGAGGCGGACACGCTGGCCGGCGCGCTGGCCGCCGTCCGCGAGCGCCACCCCGGCGAACTCACCCGCGTGCTCCAGCGTTGCTCCTTCCTCGTCGACGGCGACCCCGTCGGGACCCGCGCGCATGAGACGGTACGGCTGGCCGAGGGCGGCACGGTCGAGGTGCTCCCGCCGTTCGCAGGAGGGTGAGCATGACCGAGCAGCCGTACCAGAGCGGCCCCCACCAGGGCTACGACCCCTATCAGCAGCCCCCGCAGCAGTGGCCCGGACACGAGCGGCACCCCGGGCACGAGCAGGCTTACGGCCACGACCCGGAGCTGACCCAGCAGTGGCAGGGCCAGACCTGGGAGACCCAGACGCACGCGGCGGTGCCGGCGCAGGAGACGTCGTACCTGCCGCGGCAGGAGCAGCAGGGGTACCAGCAGCAGGAGTACTACCAGGACCCCGGCTACCAGCAGCCACATCAGTCCCAGCAGCCCCAGCAGTACGCCGACCCGTACGCGGGTGCGTATGAAGGGGCGCCGCACACCGGGGCTCATACGGGTTCGTACCCCGGTTCGTACGAGGGGGCGTACGCGCCGGCGCGGGAACACCAGCCGGCTCCCGCCCCGGCACCGGCCGCCTCCGTACCCGCCGCGGCCGACTCCGCCGACCCCTCCGACGAGCCCGCCTACGGCCCCGCCACCCTCGCCGGGAACGCGCGGATCACCGACGCCCAGCGGGCCCGCCTGGAGGGCCGGTCCCCGATCATCGAGCCCGGCATGCAGCCGGCGGCGCTCACCGCCCTGCTGGGCCTGCTGCTGGCCGCGGCGGCGCCCATCGCGTCGTACGCCCTGGTGGCACCGCTGGTGGTGCTCCAGGCGGTGACGGCCGCGGGCTGGTTCCGGCTGAACGGCATGTGGCCCGCCCGGCAGGGCATCGCGCTGGCCTTCGCGGGCGCGCTGACGGCCGACGTGGCGCTCCTGGCGGCCGGCCGCGACCACGCCCTGGTGGCCATCCTCGGCCCGCTCGGCCTGTGGGTCCTGCTCTCCCTCGTGCTCCAGCTGCGCTCGCACGCCTCGCCGGACGAGCGGATGTACGGCCTGATGGCGACGGTGGTCTCGGCCGCCCTCGCGGTGCTGGCCACCGGCTA
>NZ_JACBWZ010000248.1 GCF_013870595.1 Streptomyces sp. WELS2
CGTTGCCGCGCTGGGCGGGCAGCGAGGCCCACCAGTGGGCGGGGCGGACCGGGTGCCGGGTGACGCGGGTGCCCCGGGTCAGGTTCCAGCCGGCCCGCTGGACGCGCAGGGCGAGGTCGGCGTCCTCGCGGAAGGCGCGCGGGAAGCGTTCGTCGAAGCCGCCGGTCCGCTTGAGCGCCTCGGTGCGGTAGGCCATGTCGGCGGTGGCCCAGGCGGCGTTCTCCAGGCCCTTGGTGGTGCGTTCCCAGTCGGTGGGCCGGCGGTCCGTGGGCAGCGGGACGCGCAGCCGTCCCTGGACGCCGCCGATGTCGGGGCCGGCCGCGCGCAGGTCCTCGGCGAGGTGCCGGGACCAGTCCGGCAGCACCTGGACGTCGTCGTCCAGGAACACCGTCCAGGGGGTGCGGACGGTGCGCCAGCCGGCGTTGCGGGCGGCGGCCGGGCCCTTGCCGCCGGTGCGCAGGGTGCGTACCCGGTCCAGGAGCTGTCCGGCGGTCTGAAGGGGCAGGCCGCCCTCGGGCGCCGGCCGGTCGTCCACCACGACCACCTCGTGCGGGGTGTGCTCGGCGGTGCCCTCGGCGAGCGCGCGCAGGCACTCGGCGAGGCAGGGCCGGCCGATGGTGGGGACGACGACGGTGTAGGCGGGCGCGTCGGTCATGCGAACGCCTTTCCCCGGCGGATCGCGAACGGGCCGAGCACCAGCAGGTCCACGGGGGCGGAGCCGAAGCACTCCAGGGCGTCCCGGGGGTCGTCCACCATGGGCCGGCCGGCGGTGTTGAGGCTGGTGTTGACCACGACCGGCAGTCCGGTGCGCCGTTCGAAGCCGTCGATCATCCGGGCCACCAGGGGTTCCCGGGCGCGGTCGACGGTCTGGATGCGGGCGGTGCCGTCGACGTGCACCACGGCCGGGATGCGGGCCTTCCAGTCGGCGGCCACGTCGTGCACGAACAGCATGTGCGGGCTGGGCAGCGGTCCGTCGAAGATCTCGGCGGCGCGTTCGGCGAGGACCATGGGGGCGACGGGCCGGAACTCCTCGCGGCCCTTGACCGCGTTGAGCCGCTCCACGTTGTCGGCCCTGCCGGGGTGGGCGAGCAGGGAGCGGTGTCCGAGCGCGCGCGGCCCGTACTCGCTGCGGCCCTGGAACCAGGCCACGATCCCGTCGGCGGCCAGTGTCCCGGCGGCCGTCTCGGCGATGTCGGCGGGTTCCTCGTAGGGTACGGCGGCCCGCTCCAGCCAGGTCCGCAGTTCGGCGTCGCTCCAGCCGCGGCCGAGGGCGGCCGTCTCCATCGGCTCCAGGGTGTCCTTCTGCCCGGCGATGTGGGCGGCGGCGCCGAGCGCGGTGCCGGCGTCGCCCGCGGCGGGCTGCACCCAGATGTGGGAGAAGCCGCTCTCGCGCCACAGCCGGGTGTTGGCGACGCAGTTCAGCGCGACCCCGCCGGCCAGGGTGAGGGCGTCCTCACCGGTGCGTTCGCGCAGGTGGCGGGCGAGCGCCAGCATGGCCTCCTCCAGGCAGAGCTGGGCGCTGGCGGCGAGGTCGGCGTGGTCCTGGTGCCAGGCGCCGCGGGCCGGGCGGGGCGGCACCAGGTCGGCCCAGGGCACCGGGCGGGCGCGGAAGCCGCCCTGGTCGTCGGCGTGGACGTACTCGCGCAGCCGGGCGGCGAAGCGCGGGGTGCCGTAGGAGGCGAGCGCCATGACCTTGAACTCGTCGCTGCTGCGCAGGAATCCGAGGTGCTGGGTGAGGTCCTCGTAGAACAGGCCGAGGGAGTCGGGCAGTTGCTGGGTGGCGAGGACGGTCAGCTCGCGGTTGGTGTACCGGCCGGCCAGGTGGGAGCCGCACTCGCCGCGGCCGTCCAGGACGAGCACGGCGCAGTCGGGGTAGGGGGAGACGGCCCCGGCGGACGCGGCGTGCGCCACGTGGTGCGGGACGAACCGCACCTTGGCCGGGTCGAGTCCGGGCAGCGCCTCGGCGAGGAAGCCGGGGGCCTGCCGGGCGTACTCCTGGCGCAGGTGGTCCCAGGGGTCGTGCAGGCCCATCTCCTCGGCGGGGCGGGCGAGGACGGGATCGTAGGAGTAGGCGACGGCGTCCAGGTCGGACGGGGTGAGGCCGGCCTGCTCCAGGCACCAGCGGGCCGACTGCTCGGGCAGCTCCCAGGCGGAGAAGGGTACGGGCCGCTTGCCGTGCTTGCGACGGGAGAACCGCTCCTCCTCCGCCGCCGCCACGACCTGGCCGTCGGTGATCAGGGCGGCGGCGGGGTCGTGGAAGAGTGCGTTGATTCCGAGGACGTGCATGCGCTGTCTCCAGGGCCGGGGAGGGGCGGGGGGTCAGGGCTGCGGGGCCGGGTCCCGCGCGGGCGCCACCGGCTGCGGGGGCAGGGCGGCGAAGTAGGCGATGGTCTGCTTCAGCCCCTCCTCCCAGGGGACCTGCGGCGACCAGCCGAGCAGCTCGCGCGCGAGGGTGGTGTCGGGGCGGCGCCGGCCGGGGTCGTCCACGGGCCGGTCGACGAAGGCGATCGGCGAGCGGGAGCCGGTGAGGGCGACCACCCGGCGGGCCAGGTCGGCGACGGTGATCTCGTCGCTGCCGCCGATGTTGACCGGCCGTACGGACCGGCTCGCGGCGACCCGCAGGATGCCGTCCACGGTGTCGTCGACGTAGCACAGGGAGCGGGTCTGGCTGCCGTCGCCGGTCACGGTGAGCGGTTCCCCGGCCAGGGCCTGGCAGATGAAGGTGGGCACGGCCCGGCCGTCGTGGGCGCGCATCCGCGGCCCGTAGGTGTTGAACAGCCGGACGATGCCGGCGTTCGTGCCCCGGGTGCCGGCGTGCGCGGTGACCAGGGCCTCGGCGAACCGTTTGGACTCGTCGTACACGCTGCGCGGCCCGACGGGGTTGACGTTGCCCCAGTAGCCCTCGTGCTGCGGGTGGACCTGGGGGTCGCCGTACACCTCGGAGGTGGAGGCGAGCAGGAACCGGGCGCCGTCGCGTTCGGCGACGGCCAGCGCGTTGCGGGTGCCGGTGCTGCCGGCCTCCAGGGTCTCCAGCGGCAGGCGGAGGTAGTCGGCGGGCGAGGCGGGGCAGGCGAAGTGCAGGACGAGGTCGTACGGGCCCGGGAGGCGTTCGGCGCAGTCGGCCGCGCTGACGTCGCAGTACACGTACCGGAAGCCGGGCCGTGTCTCCAGGTGCGCGACGTTCTCGCGCCGTCCGCAGACCAGGTTGTCGGCGCAGTCGACTTCGACGCCCGAATCCAGCAGCCGTTCGCACAGGTGGGAGCCGAGGAAGCCGGCCCCGCCGGTCACGAGGGCGCGCCGCCAGGAGAACGGTGTGGCACCAGTCATGGGGGCTTCTCCTTCGTCGTCCTTCGTCCACGTCGTCCGCGCCCGGAAGCGCGTGGTGGAGAGCGCCGTCCGTGTACGGCCTGGCTGCATACGGGTGTTCGGCGCGTGCCGCCGCACCGGGCCCGGTGTCACCGGCCCGTCGGGGAGGAAGAGGACAGGGCGCGGGTCCCGGAGACGTCCGGGACCGCCTTGCCGGGCCGCCGCTGGCTGGACGGCACTGGCAGCTGGGTTCCCCTGCCAGTTGGGTTCACACGTTGGATTCTTATTGTCCGGAATCAGGGGTACTCGCGCGACTCAGGCGCCTCGTTACCACGGTGGAGGCCTCCATGCACGACGACGTCCCCGCAGCCGTGCTGCGCACCCTGCGCGGGCCCGGCGGGCCCCCGCGGAAGCTGCTGCTCACCGGCTGGTTCAGCTTCCGGGACGGCGAGGCGACGGCCGGGGACGTGCTCGCCCAGCGGCACATGTCGGCGGCCCTGACCGGGGCCGGCATCCCCCACGACACGGCGTGGAGTCCCGGTTTCAGGCCCGGGGCGCTGTCCCTGGAGACGGCCGACCCGGGCGCCTACGACACGCTGCTGTTCGTGTGCGGTCCGGTGCACGGCCCCCAAGTCGCCGCCCTGCATGCAAGGTTCAGGTCCTGCACACGACTGGCGGCCGGGGTCTCGGTGGTCGATCCGGCGGACCCCGCGGCCACCGGTTTCCATACGATCGTGGCCCGCGACGGCACCGGGGCCCCGGCCCGCCGGGACCTCGCGGCGGACGCCCCCGTGGGCCCGCTGCCGCCGGTGGCCGCGGTGGTGCTCTCCTCGGGCCAGGGCGAGTACGGCGCGCGCCGGCGGCACGGGGAGGTCAACGACGCGATCACCGGCTGGCTGGCCGGCAAGGACTGTACGCGGGTGCCGGCCGAGACCCGGCTGGCCGTGGACGACTGGCGGCTGTGCGCCACCGCCGAGCAGTTCCTCGCCCTCGTCGCCCGCTGCGACCTGGTGGTCACCACCCGGCTGCACGGTCTGCTGCTGGCGCTGCGGGCCGGCACCCCGGTGATCGCGGTCGACCCGGTGGCGGGCGGGGCCAAGGTCACGGCGCAGGCGCGTGCCGTGGGCTGGCCGGCGCTGGTGGCCGCGGACGCGCTGTCCCGCCCGGCGCTGGACCAGTGGTGGGCGTGGGCGCTGTCGGAGGCGGGCCGGACGGCCGCCGCCCGTCACCCGACGCGCTGACGGCGCGTGCCGGTCCGTGTAACGCGCGGTGTCCGGGGCACTCGGCACGGCAACGGCACGGCCCCTCCCGGGCCGCCGCGTCTCACGCAGGAGGTAACGACCATGGGTCACGGCGGGAACGTCATCCAGGAGCTGACCACCGACCACCGCGAGGTGGAGGAGATCTTCGGCCGTTTCGAGGCGCTGCCGCCCGGCTCGCCGGAACGCAAGGACCTCTGCGACCAGGCCACGATCGAGCTGGTCCGGCACTCGGTCGCCGAGGAGGCCTACCTCTACCCGGCGGTCCGCGAGCACGTGGCGGGCGGTGACGCGCTGGCCGACAAGGAGATCGAGGACCACGCCGAGGCCGAGCGGCTCATGAAGGACCTGGAGGGCTGCCGGGCGGACGACCCCCGGTTCGACACGCTGATGACGCGGCTGATGAGCGAGATCCGGTCCCATGTGACCGACGAGGAACAGAACCTTTTCCCGCGGCTGGAGGCGGCCTGTCCCCCGGACGCGCTGATGGAGCTGGGCGACAAGGTCCGCCGGGCCAAGCAGATGGCGCCGACCCGCCCGCACCCCTCGGCCCCGGACACTCCCCCGGCCAACAAGCTGCTGGCACCGGGAGCGGGCCTGGTGGACCGGCTGCGGGACGCCCTGTCGGGGCGGGGCAAGGAGAGCTGACGGCCGTCCGGGGCGGAGCCACTCCCCGGGGACACCCCGCCCATGACGACGCCGCCCGGCCCTCGCGGCCGGGCGGCGTCGTCATGGTGGCCGTGGCGCACCCCGAAGGCACGGGGCTCAGAGCCGCGGTGTGGGCCGGGGGCGGCGGTGGGGCCGGCGGGGGCGCGGGCGGGTGGCCCGGCACAGCAGCCGGAACGCCTGGACGAGGGTGAACGGCCACAGCAGCGCGAAGCACCACAGCAGCGCCGGGTCCGAGGTGCGGATGCCCATGACGGCGACGAACACCGACGCGACCGCCAGCAGCAGCACCGCCGCCGGCAGCCAGACGCCGTACCGCTCGTCGCCCATCCGGCGCGCGAACCGCCGGTCCTGCCTGAGGCCCGCCTCGATCCGCGCCAGCGCCAGCCGCTCGCGCGCGGACAGTCGTACCCCGTCGTGCTCCCACATCTTCCACTCGTCCACGGCGACGGCACCTCCTCGGTCACGGCCTGCGGGGCTCCGTGCCACCGGGTTCCCCGGACGCGGCGGCCGATGCGGTGCCAAAGGACCGGGAGAGCCCTGCCACCGATGGCGGTCTCCCCGGTGTCGCTCCCTTCGGCCAACGGGCGGGGCCGGCCTGGACAGTTGGTGCCGACGCGGCCCGGGTGTCCCGGTAGAGTGCTGTCTCCCTTGGTCGACAGTCCGCTACGGACCGTAAAGCCGGGCGAACGCACGTGACCTCGGCTGCCGCAGGGCAGATACTGCCCATAGACGGGACGAACGGCTGTCTCCACCGGGTGACCGTCGGCACCTGACGCCCCGTCACGGCAGTCGAGGGCCAGGTTCGCGAGGAGACACCATGAGGATGCTGATCAACGTACCGGAGACGGTCGTGGCCGACGCGTTGCGCGGTCTGGCGGCCGCGCATCCCGAGCTGAACGTCGACGTGGAGAAGCGGGTGATCGTCCGCCGGGACGCCCCCGTGCCCGGGCAGGTCGCGCTGGTGTCGGGCGGCGGCTCCGGGCACGAGCCGCTGCACGGCGGTTTCGTCGGACCGGGCATGCTCTCCGCCGCGTGCCCCGGCGAGGTCTTCACGTCGCCGGTGCCGGACCAGATGGCACGGGCGGCGGCGGCCGTGGACAGCGGCGCGGGCGTCCTGTTCATCGTGAAGAACTACACCGGTGACGTGCTGAACTTCGACATGGCGGCCGAGCTGGCCGAGGACGAGGGCATCCAGGTCGCCAAGGTGCTCGTCAACGACGACGTGGCGGTCACCGACAGCCTCTACACGGCCGGCCGGCGGGGCACGGGCGCGACGCTGTTCGTGGAGAAGATCGCGGGTGCCGCGGCGGCCGAGGGGCAGCCGCTGGAGCGCGTGGAGTCCATCGGCCGCCGGGTCAACGACAGCTCCCGCAGCTTCGGCGTGGCCCTCAGCGCCTGTACCACCCCGGCGAAGGGCAGCCCCACGTTCGATCTGCCGGACGGCGAGCTGGAGTTGGGCATCGGCATCCACGGCGAGCCGGGCCGGGAGCGGCGGCCGATGATGACCTCCGGGGAGATCGCCGACTTCGCGGTCGACGTCATCCTGGAGGACCTGCCGCCGCGCGCTCCCGTCCTGGTGCTGGTCAACGGCATGGGCGCGACCCCGCTGCTGGAGCTGTACGGCTTCAACGCCGAGGTGCAGCGGGTATTGCGGGAACGCGGTGTCGCCGTGGCCCGCACCCTCGTCGGCAACTACGTCACCTCCCTGGACATGGCGGGCGTCTCGGTGACGCTGTGCCAGGTGGACGAGGAGCTGCTGCGGCTGTGGGACGCACCGGTGAAGACCCCGGCTCTGCGCTGGGGCATGTGAGCGCGCGATGTGCCCGCACCACCACCCCGGCCGCGTGGTCAACGGCCCTGTCACACAAGGAGATCCAGTGCTCGACTCCGATTTCTTCCGCCGTTGGATGACGACGGCGGCCGCGTCCGTCGGCCGGGAGGCCGAGCGGCTCACCGCCCTCGACTCGGCCATCGGGGACGCCGACCACGGCAGCAATCTGCAGCGCGGTTTCACCGCCGTGGCGACGGCCCTGGAGAAGGAGGCACCGGCCACCCCGGGCGGTGTCCTGATACTCGCCGGACGGCAGTTGATCTCGACGGTCGGGGGTGCGTCCGGGCCGTTGTACGGCACCCTGCTGCGCCGGGCGGGCAAGGCGCTCGGCGATGCCGCCGAGGTCGGCACGGAGGAGCTGGCGGCGGCGCTGCGCGCGGGCGTGGAGGGGGTGATGGCGCTCGGCGGGGCGGCACCCGGCGACAAGACCATGATCGACGCCCTGCTGCCGGCCGTGGACGCGCTCGGCACGGGCTTCGCCGCCGCGCGGGCCGCCGCGGAGGAGGGCGCGACGGCCACCATACCGTTGCAGGCCCGCAAGGGCCGGGCGAGTTATCTGGGCGAGCGCAGCATCGGTCACCAGGACCCGGGGGCGACCTCGTCGGCGCTGCTGATCGCGGCGCTGGCCGAGACGGCGGAGCGGGCGGAGGCGGACGGTGAGTGAGAACAGGCCGGACGGTCCGGTCGGGATCGTGCTGGTGTCGCACAGCGCCCAGGTGGCCGCGTCCGTCGCCGAACTGGCGAAGGGCCTCGCGGGC
>NZ_JACBWZ010000249.1 GCF_013870595.1 Streptomyces sp. WELS2
GGCTCGTTCACCTGGTCGGAGCGGGAGTCACAGGGCTGCGGAGCGCCCCGATCCCCAACGGCGTGCAACGAGGAGACCAACGCCGGGTCGTCTCTTTTTCGTTCGCCCCGAACCATTGCAAAGCGCAAGAAAAACAAGTTCTCGGTACGTCCAAGTGGCGAAAAACAGCGCCACCGCGGGAGCGGTCCCAGAGCACTCTGGCCCCGTTCACCGACAGGCGCGTGCCGGAGCCGAGCGTTCCGGCAGCCCGATCCCCGAGGGGAGACCGAGGGCGTGGTACGTGGCAGGGCGAAGGCGGAGCGGATTGCCTCGGATGCGGCCGAGAGGCTTCTCGCGGCCGGGCAGTTGTTACGGCGGGCGCCGACGACGCCCGGCAACAGGGCCGTACTCCGTGCGGACCAGCAGGTCAACGATCAGCCGTACCGGGAGCGTTGGGCCCACGACAAGGTGGTGCGCTCCACGCACGGGGTGAACTGCACGGGATCGTGTTCCTGGCAGGTGTACGTGAAGGACGGTCTGATCACCTGGGAGACCCAGGCGACGGACTATCCCTCGACGGGCCCGGACCGGCCCGACTACGAGCCGCGGGGCTGCCCGCGCGGGGCGTCGTTCTCCTGGTACACGTACTCGCCGACCCGGGTGAAGTACCCGCACGCCCGCGGCGTACTGGTCGAAATGTTTCGGGATGCAAAGCGCCGCCTGGGCGGCGATCCGGTCGCGGCGTGGGCGGAGATCACCGGCGACCCGGACAAGCGGCGCCGCTACCAGTCCGCGCGCGGCAAGGGCGGCCTGGTGCGCATCGGCTGGCAGGAGGCGCTGGAGATCGCCGCCGCCGCCCATGTGCACACCCTCGAGGAGTACGGGCCCGACCGGATCGCGGGGTTCTCCCCGATCCCGGCGATGTCGATGGCCTCGCACGCGGTCGGGGCGCGGTTCCACGCGCTGATCGGGGCGCCGATGCTGTCGTTCTACGACTGGTACGCGGACCTGCCGATCGCGTCGCCGCAGGTCTTCGGCGACCAGACGGACGTACCGGAGTCGGGTGACTGGTGGGACGCGGCCTATCTGATGCTGTGGGGCTCCAACGTCCCCGTCACCCGGACGCCGGACGCCCACTGGATGGCGGAGGCCCGCTACCGTGGCCAGAAGGTGGTGGTGGTCTCACCGGACTACGCGGACGCCACCAAGTTCGCCGACGAGTGGCTGCACCCGCATCCGGGCACCGACGGCGCGCTGGCCATGGCGATGGGTCACGTCATCCTGCGCGAGTGCTTCGTGGACCGGCAGGTGCCCTACTTCACCGACTACGTGAAACGGTTCACCGACCTGCCCTTCCTGGTCGCGCTCGACGGCGACCCGGCCGAGGGCGGCACCCCGGGCTCCTTCGTGACCGCCCGGGACCTGGGCCTGGAGGAGGACGCGGAGGCGGCGGCGCGGCGCTGGATGCCGGTCGTGTTCGACACGGTGACCGGCCGGCCGGCCGTGCCCCCCGGCACCCTGGGCGACCGCTGGAGCGAGACGGGCAAGGGCCGCTGGCACCTCGGTCTGGACGGCATCGAGCCCCTGCTGAGCTGCCACGGCCGGCCGGAGGCCACCACGGCCCGGGTGGTGCTGCCGCGGTTCGACGAGCCGGGCGCCACGCTCACCCGGTCGGTGCCGGCGCTGCGCCTCGGCGGGCGCCTGGTGACCACCGTGTTCGATCTGATGCTGGCCCGGTACGGGGTGGGCCGCGAGGGCCTGGACGGGCAGTGGCCCGCCTCGTACGAGGACGCCTCCACGCCCTGCACGCCGGCCTGGCAGGAGGCGATCACCTCCGTGCCGGCGGGTGCCGTGGTACGGGCGGCCCGCGAGTTCGCCCGGACCGCGGAGCAGACCCGGGGCCGCTGCATGATCATCATGGGCGCGGGCACCAACCACTGGTTCCACTCCGACACCATCTACCGGTCGTTCCTGTCCCTGCTGCTGCTCACCGGCTGCCAGGGCGTCAACGGCGGCGGCTGGGCGCACTACGTCGGCCAGGAGAAGGTCCGCCCGTACACGGGCTGGCAGCAGCTGGCGACGGCCGCGGACTGGGCGCGCCCGTCCCGGCAGATGGCGGGCACGCCGTACTGGTACGTGCACACCGACCAGTGGCGGTACGAGAAGTTCACCGCGGACGCCCTGGCCGCGCCGACCGCGCCCGGGACGCTCGGCGGGCTGCACACCGCGGACCTCGTGGCCCGCTCCGCGCGCCAGGGCTGGATGCCGTCGTACCCCACCTTCGACGCCAACCCCCTGGACCTGGGGCGGCGCATCCACGAGGCGGGGGCCGACCCGGCGAAGTGGGTGGCCGCCGAACGCGACGCCGGCCGGCTGTCGTACGCCGTCGAGAACCCGGACGATCCGGCCAACTGGCCGCGGGTGCTGACCGTGTGGCGGGCCAACCTGATCGGCTCGTCGGCCAAGGGCAACGAGTTCTTCCTGCGGCACCTGCTGGGGGCGGCCGACAACGCGAGCGCCGAGGAGACGCCGCCCGAATGCCGGCCCCGGGACGTGGCGTGGCAGGCGGAGGCGCCGCGCGGCAAGCTCGACCTGCTGCTCGCGCTCGACTTCCGGATGACCTCGACCACGCTGTTCGCCGATCTGGTGCTGCCCGCGGCGACCTGGTACGAGAAGCACGACCTGTCCAGCACGGACATGCACCCCTATGTGCACGCGTTCTCCCCGGCGATCAGCCCGCCCTGGCAGGCCCGCACCGACTTCGAGATCTTCCACGGCCTGGCCGCCGAGGTCGCCCGGCTGGCGAAGGGCCGGCTGGACGTGGGCTACGACCTGGTGGCCACCGCCCTCCAGCACGACACCCCTGGCGAGGCCCCGCCGGACGGGCCCACCGCCCCGCGCCTGACCCTGGTACGGCGGGACTACACCGCCCTCGGCGAGCAGATCGCCGCGCTGGGGCCGCTGGCCGAGCGGGAGGGGATGACGGTCAAGGGGGTGACCGTGCGGCCGGAGCCCGAGGTGCGCCGGCTCGCCGCGCGCTGCGGCACCGCGGACTTTGGGGCGGTGCGCGGGCGGCCGCTGCTGGACACCGACGTCAAGCTGTGCGAGGCGATCCTCGCCCTGTCCGGCACGACCAACGGCCGGCTGGCCGCCGAGGGGTTCGAGCGGCTCGCCGAGCGGTGCGGGCCCGATTCGGGGCTGACCGAACTGGGCGCGTCGGTGGCCGAGCGGCGCATCACGTTCTCCGACACCCAGGCCCGGCCGGTGCAGGTCGGGGCGAGCTTCGAGTGGTCGGGCAAGGAGGGCGCGGACCGCCGCTACTCCCCCTTCACCGTCAACACCGAGCACCTCAAGCCCTGGCACACCCTCACCGGACGCCAGCACTTCTATCTGGACCACCCCTGGATCGCCGAGTACGGCGAACAACTCCCGGTCTACCGGCCCCCGTTGGACATGGGTGCGCTCGGTGAGGGGGCACGGCCGGACGGTGACGGGGCGCGGTCGGTGACGGTCCGCTACCTCACGCCGCACTCGAAGTGGTCGATCCACTCCGAGTACCAGGAGAACCTGCTGATGCAGACCCTCGCCCGTGGCGGCCCGGTCGTCTGGATCAGTGTCGCCGACGCCGAGGCGATCGGTGTCGCGGACAACGACTGGATCGAGGCCGACAACGCCAACGGCGTGGTCGTGGCCCGGGCGGTCGTCTCCCACCGCATGCCCGCCGGCACGGTGTTCATGTACCACGTCCAGGAACGGCTGGTGAACGTACCCAAGTCGGAGGCCACCGGGCGCCGCGGCGGTGTCCACAACGCGCTGACCCGGCTGCTGATCAAGCCGACGCACCTCATCGGCGGGCACGCCCAGCTCTCCTTCGCCCCCAACTACTACGGCCCCACCGGTAATCAGCGCGACGCGGTCACCGTCATCCGGCGGCGTACCCAGAACGTGGAGTACTGACATGCGCGTCATGGCACAGATCGCCATGGTGATGAACCTCGACAAGTGCATCGGCTGCCACACCTGTTCGGTCACCTGCAAGCAGACGTGGACCAACCGGACGGGCACCGAGTACGCGTGGTTCAACAACGTCGAGACCCGTCCCGGCCAGGGCTATCCGCGCGGTTACGAGGACCAGGACAAGTGGAAGGGCGGCTGGCGGCTCAAGCACGGGCGGCTGGTGCCGCGCAGCGGGGGGCGGGCCCGCCGGCTGGCCCGGCTGTTCGCCAACCCCGAACTGCCGTCCCTGTCCGACTACTACGAGCCGTGGACCTACGACTACGAGAACCTCCTCGCCGCGCCGCTCGGCGACGACGTGCCCACCGCGCCGCCCCGCTCCCTGGCCGACGGCCGCCCCACCCGGGTGACCTGGGGCCCGAACTGGGACGACGACCTCGGCGGCGGGCCCGAGCACCTGGCCGGGGATCCGGTGCTGCGGAAGATGAACGAGCAGGTGCGCCTGGAGTACGAGCAGGCGTTCATGTTCTACCTGCCGCGCATCTGCGAGCACTGCCTCAACCCGTCCTGCGTGGCCGTGTGCCCGTCCGGCGCCCTGTACAAGCGCATCGAGGACGGCATCGTGCTGGTCGACCAGGACCGCTGCCGGGGCTGGCGGATGTGCGTGTCCGGCTGCCCGTACAAGAAGGTGTACTTCAACCACACCACCGGCAAGGCCGAGAAGTGCACCCTGTGCTACCCGCGCATCGAGGCGGGGCAGCCCACCGTCTGCTCCGAGACCTGCGTGGGCCGGCTGCGCTACCTCGGGGTGATCCTCTACGACGCCGACAAGGTCGGCGAGGCCGCCGCCACGGAAAGCGAACAGGACCTGTACGAGGCGCAGTTGGGCTGCTTCCTCGATCCGTACGACCCCGAGGTGGCGCGCGCCGCCGAGGCGGCAGGGATCCCGCACGACTGGGTCACCGCCGCCCGCCGCTCCCCCGTGCACGCCCTGATCAACACCTACCGGGTGGCGCTGCCCCTGCACCCGGAGTTCCGCACGATGCCCATGGTCTGGTACATCCCGCCGCTGTCGCCGGTCGTGGAGTCGCTCACCGCCACCGGGCACGACGGGGAGGACCCGGCCAAGCTGTTCGCCGCGATCGACTCGCTGCGCATTCCCGTGGCCTACCTCGCCGAACTGTTCACCGCGGGCGACCCGGCGCCGGTGGAGGCCGCGCTGTGCCGGCTGGCCGCGATGCGCACCCACATGCGCCGGGTGAACCTCGGCGAGGAGCGGGATCCGGCCATCGCCCGCGCGGTCGGCATGGACACCGCCGGGATCGAGGCCATGTACCGGCTGCTGGCGCTGGCCAAGTACGACGAGCGCTATGTCATCCCGACCAGCTACACCGGCGCCCTGCCCGCCGACGACGGCCTCGAGGCCGGGTGCAGCCTGGACGGCGACGGCGGGATCGGCATGTACGAGGCGGACGCCTTCCACGCCCCGCCCGCCGTCGGGCCGGAGCCGGAGCACGCCGGGACCTCGCTGCGCGGCAGGGTCAACCTGCTGAACTGGAACGGCAAGGGCCGCCCCGAGGGGCTGTTCCCGCGCGGCCGGGGCGGCGCCCGGTGAGCCGTCCCGTCGTCCACCAGGCGGCCTCCCTGCTGCTCGGCTACCCGGACCAGGACTGGCCCGGGCGGCTGGGCACCGTGCGCACGGTGCTGGAGTCCGTGCGCGGCGCGGAGACCGGTCTGCTGCTGCGGTTCTGCGAGCGGGTCGGGGAGACCGACCCGCTGGTGCTGGCCGCCCGGTACGTCACCACCTTCGACCGCAGCCGGCGGCGCTGCCTGTACCTGACGTACTACACCGACGGGGACACCCGCGGGCGGGGCGGCACCCTGGCCCGGCTGAAGGCCCTCTACCGGGAGCACGGCTGGCAGGCCGCCGAGCGGGAACTGCCCGACTTCCTGCCGCTGATGCTGGAGTTCGCCGCCCGCGTCCCCGAGGCCGGGATCCCCCTGCTGACCCGGCACCGGCCCGCCCTGGAACTGCTCCGCTTCGCCCTGGCCGCTTACCACAGTCCCTACGAGGACGTCGTCGAGGCGGTCTGCCGGACCCTGCCCGGCCCCCGGCCGCCGAGCCGTGAGGCCGCCCTCCGGCTCGCTCGCACCGGCCCGCCCGCCGAGGCGGTCGGCCTCCTGCCCTACCCCCCACGCACCCCCCACAGCCCGCACGTGGAGGAGACCTCCCGGTGAACCACCTGCACATCGCCCTCTGGGGCGTACTCCCCTACCTCGTCGTCGCCGTGCTGGTCACCGGCACCGCCTGGCGCTACCGCTACGACCGGTTCGGCTTCACCACGCGCTCCAGCCAGCTCCACGAACACCGGCTGCTCGCGGTCGGCGGTCCGCTGTTCCACTACGGGCTGCTGTTCGTGGCGGCAGGGCACGTCATCGGCCTGGTCGTTCCCGAGCCCCTCACCGAGCGAGTGCGGGTGCACGAGTGGCTGTACCACCTCAACGCGCTGATCGTCGGCGGCACGGCGGGCCTGGCCACCCTCGCCGGTCTTGCCGTCCTGCTGTACCGCCGGCTGCGCGTGCCCGCCGTACGGGCCTCGACCAGCCGCAGCGACCGCGCCGTCTACCCGCTCCTGGTCTGCGTCCTGCTGGCCGGGCTGGCCGCCACGGCCACCACCCTGCGCCCCCACCCCTACGACTACCGGGTGGGTGTGTCGGTGTGGTTCCGCTCGCTGTTCACCCTGGACCCGGACGTGTCCGCCATGGCCCACGCCCCGCTCGCCTACCAGGTGCACGCCCTGCTGGGACTGGCGTTGTTCGCGCTGGTGCCGTTCAGCCGTCTCGTCCACGCCTTCACCGCGCCGCTGGGCTATCTGACCCGCCCCTACATCGTCTACCGCTCCCACGGCACCGGGCGGCGGCCGGCCACGCCGTACCCGGGGCCGGGCCGGGACACGGTCGCGCGTCGCTGATGGGCGCACGGCTGTCGGACCGGTGCCGGGAGCTGCCGCCGGCGTGTTTCGCTCCCGTCATGGCCACCGGCATCGTCTCCCGGGCGCTCGGCCAGGCCGGCGCCCCCGTGATGTCCGCGGTGCTCTTCGGCCTCGCGGCGGCCCTGTACCTGCCGCTGCTGGCGGCGTCCGGTGTCAAGGCCGCCGTCCACCGGGAGACCGTGCGTGCCGAACTGCGTGATCCCGGGCGCCTGTTCGGGCACTACACGCTCGTCGCGGCCAGCGGGGTGCTCGCCACCCGGCTGGCCGACGGGCCGGCCCGGATCGCGGGCTGGGCCCTGCTGGCGATCGCCGTCGTCGTGTGGGCGCGGCTCGCCCGCGCGACGGCCCGGCTGCGGCGTGCCGGTCCGGAGGCGGTGCTGCGGCGGGCGGACGGCATCTGGTTCCTGGCCACCGTCGGCTTGCAGGCGATCGTGCTCACGCTGACGAGCCTCGCTCCCAGCCGCCCGGGGCTCGCCGTCGCCCTCGTGCTGTGGGGCGCCGGTCTGCCGCTGTACGCGGGCACGCTCGCGCTCGTCCTGCGGCGGCTGCGGCGCCACCCGCCCCGGCCGGCCCAGGCGCTGCCCAGCTACTGGGTCACGATGGGTGCCGCGGCCATCAGCACCCTGGCGGGCGCCCGGCTCCTGGGCCGCGAGGAGCTGCTGCCCGGGCCGGTGCGCGGTCTGGCCGGGGCCACCGTCGTCGTGCTGTGGGCGTGGGCGACCGTCCTGATTCCCCCGCTGGTGGCCGCGGGTGTCTGGCGCCATCTGCGGCACCGTGTCCCGTTCGCCTACGAGCCCACGCTCTGGTGCGTCGTCTTCCCGCTGGGCATGTACGCCACCGCGACCGCCCAGCTCGCCGGGGAGCACCGGAT
>NZ_JACBWZ010000025.1 GCF_013870595.1 Streptomyces sp. WELS2
GGGTCAGCGGCGGTAGAAGATCCGGTCGCCGTACTGCGCCATCACCCGGCCGTTCCACTCGTGCCCGCCGTCGACGTTGCCGGAGCGCAGCAGCGGCGGCTCGATGCCGCGGTCGGCGAGGGCGGCGGCGGTGGTCGCCATGACGGCCTGGAGCAGGGCGGTGGTGACGACCGTGGAGGCGGGGGCGAAGGGCGCCGGGATGGTGTCCAGGGTGAGTTCCGCGTCCCCCACGGCGATCTTGGAGTCCAGGACGATGTCGCAGTGGTCCTTCAGGAAGGTGCCGGAGGCGTGCCGGGACGTGGTCTCGGCCGCGTACGCCACCGAGGTCACGCCGACGACCTTCAGGCCGCGGTCGCGGGCGCCCAGGGCCATCTCCACGGGCAGGGCGTTGCGGCCGGAGAGGGAGACGATCACCAGGGTGTCCCCGGCGCGCACCGGCGAGGTGTCCAGGACGGCACCCGCCAGGCCGTCGACCCGTTCCAGGGCGGAGCCGAGGGTGGCCGGGGTGACGTCGACGCCGACGACTCCGGGGACGGCGAGCAGGTTCATCAGGGCGAGGCCGCCCGCGCGGTAGACGACGTCCTGGGCGGCCAGCGAGGAGTGTCCGGCGCCGAACGCGAACAGGCGGCCGCCGGCCGCGACGGTGTCGGCGAGCAGGGTGCCGGCCGCGGCGATCGCCTCGGCCTCCTCGTCGCGGACCCGTTGCAGCAGGCCGATGGCGGCGTCGAAGAACAGGTCGGCAGGCGTGCCGTCGCTCATGCGGTGCCCCTTCGCAGCGTCTGTGTCGCGGATCACGGTGCGGTCTGGACCATCGCGGTGTCAATACGGCCGCGGGCACGTGCCCGGCAGGCACACGACGGCCCCGCTCACCGAACCGCCCCGCGCACCGACCCGGCGCGGAGGCGACCGGCCTCGCCCACCCACCCGCGGACCCAACGCCGCCCCCACGCGCCGGCTGCTCCGCGCGCCGAAGACGGCCGACGGCTGTCCCGTGTGCCGGAGGCCGGCCGAGGGCTGCCCCGGGTGGCGGACGCCGGTTTCCCTCCGCCTCCCTGCCCGATGGCTGCCTTCCGTGGTGAAGAGCGGCCCCTCTCCGTGTCCGAACCCGTCGGCTTCCCGCGTGGCGATGACCGGCCGCCCTCCGCTCCCGCCCGACGGTCGCCCCGCGCGCAGGTGCCCGGTCCCCGGCCCGTATCCGGAGGCGGCTTCGGGTGGTGGCGGTCGGTGTGCCCGTGGCCCGTGGCCGCGATCCGCCGTCGGGACCGGTGCCACGCTACGATCGGCCCGCGCGGGCGCGACCGCTCCGCGCACTCGTCTCCAATAACGGCCCGTAGCCCCCTCCCAACAGCCCTGTCTCCCCGGTGCCGCCCGGTTGTCAGTGGGATCCGGCAGAATTGATGCACAGGGGGCCGCGCACGCGCCGGGCTGCCGGCAGAGGTAATCGAGGGGCACGTATGTCCGGACTGATCGACACCACGGAGATGTATCTCCGCACCATCCTCGAACTCGAAGAGGAAGGCGTCGTCCCCATGCGCGCCCGCATCGCGGAGCGGCTGGACCAGAGCGGGCCGACGGTCAGCCAGACGGTGGCGCGCATGGAGCGCGACGGCCTGGTGTCCGTGGCCAGCGACCGGCACCTGGAGCTCACGGAGGAGGGGCGCCGGCTGGCGACGCGGGTGATGCGCAAGCACCGCCTGGCCGAGTGCCTGCTCGTCGACGTGATCGGGCTGGAGTGGGAGCAGGTGCACGCCGAGGCATGCCGCTGGGAGCACGTGATGAGCGAGGCCGTGGAGCGGCGCGTGCTGGAGCTGCTGCGGCACCCCACCGAGTCTCCGTACGGCAACCCCATCCCGGGTCTGGAGGAGCTGGGCGAGAAGGACGGCGCGGACCCGTTCCTGGACGAGGGCATGGTCTCGCTGGCCGACCTGGACGCGGGGACGGACGGCAAGACGGTCGTCGTGCGCCGTATCGGGGAGCCGATCCAGACGGACGCGCAGCTGATGTACACCCTGCGGCGGGCGGGTGTGCAGCCCGGCTCGGTGGTGAGCGTGACCGAGTCGCCCGGCGGTGTGCTGGTGGGCAGCGGCGGTGAGGCGGCCGAGCTGGAGGCGGACGTCGCCTCCCATGTGTTCGTGGCCAAGCGCTGAACCGGGCCCGGTACGAGCAGGGGCCCCGGCGCCGTGTGGCGCCGGGGCCTGTCCTCCCCTGTTGCTGACCCGGAGCCCCGAGCTCTCAGGGTCATCCCCCTCGGACCGGCTTTTCCCCGAGCGGTCCGCCTCCTGCCAGGAAGATCCCCTCACACACGGCGATCATTCATCGCGCGGTGTCACTCATATGAGGGGTGTTGACCGCGAAAAGGGAGTTTCAGGGCGCGTGTTCGACAGGGGAACGCGTCAGCGATCCCTTCCGCACGCGTAGGCCAGCGGCGAGATGAGTTCCTCCACGTCCGGCAGCCAGCGGTTCGCCGGGGTCGGGCGGCGGGCCCACTGCACGGCGCCCCGGGACCCCAGCCGGGTGGGCGGCGCCGCCACGTACGCGCCCTCGCCCAGCACCACCAGGTCCAGTGAGGGCAGCGACCAGCCCAGCCGCCGCACCAGGTCCGCCACCTTCGCCGAGGCCCCCGGCAGCACGAAGAACTGCATCCGCCGGTCCGGGGTCAGCGTGACCGGGCCGAGCGTCAGCTCCATCCGCTCCATCCGGGCGAGCGCCAGGAACCCGGCGCTCTCGGGAACGGACAGCGCCTCGAACGTCCGGCCCGTCGGCAGCAGGATCGCCGCCGTCGGCTGCTTCTGCCACATCCGGCGCACGACGGTCGCACTGCCGGTCGCCTGGGTCGCCCAGTCGGGGCGCGCGGGGTGCGCGCCCGGCGCGGGGCAGTCGGCCTCACCACAAGAGCAGCCCTGCGTGCCGTCGGCGGTCTCCAGCCAGGTGCCCGGCACCACGTCCCAGTGCCGCTCCTCGGCGTAGCGTACGGCGGTCTCCAGCAGCGATGTCCCGCGCTGCCGCGGAATCTGACCGGCCATCTGAGTGTTCTCGGCGCCCGCGATCGTCTCTTCCACGTTCCTCTCAACTCCCGTGCCCACCTGGAGTTACGGGCCCCGGGCGCGCGCGGGGAGGAGCATCGTTCCGGCGGTCGGGGCGCATGGAGGCATGGCCGGGGGCGCGCGCGAGGAAGCCGGGCGTGGGCGGGGTAGCCAGGGAGTGGGCCGGCATCCTCCATTACTTCCGGCAAACCGCACATGTCGCGCATTGACGGTATGTCTACTGGGCAGTGATCGTCCCGACCACACCGACCGGGACGGAGCCACGGGCTCCGCAGGGTCGGACGACACGCTCCAGGTGACCGCAACGCAGGGGGTAAGCACATGGCCGCAAGGCCTCTCGTGGCGAGGCAGCCGAACGAACGGCTGCAGGCACTCATCCAGGAAGCGGGGTGCTCGAACGCCGGGCTGGCCCGGCGGGTCAACATGTGCGGCGCCGAGCACGGCCTCGACCTGCGCTACGACAAGACGTCCGTGGCCCGCTGGCTGCGCGGCCAGCAGCCACGGGGCCGGGCCCCGGCGATCATCGCGGAGGCGCTCGGGCGCAAGCTCGGCCGGGCGGTCACGATCGACGAGATCGGCATGGCCAACGGCAAGAACCTCGCCTCGGGGGTCGGCCTCCAGTTCTCGCCGACGGTACTGGGAGCCATCGAGCAGGTCTGCGAGCTGTGGCGCAGCGACGTGGGGCGCCGGGACTTCCTGTCCGGCTCCTCCGTCGCCGCCTCCGCGCTGGTCGAGCCCAGCCGGGACTGGCTGATCTCGGCGCCGGACACCCAGGTGGCCCGGCAGGCGGGCCCGCGCGTGGGCCAGTCCGACGTGGCCGCCGTACGGTCCATGACCCAGGCGCTGGTGGACCTCGACCACCAGTACGGCAGCGGGCACGTCCGCCCGGTCGTCGTGCACTACCTCAACAGCGTGGTGTCCGGGCTGCTCGCCGGCTCCTACCGGGAGGCGGTCGGCCGCGAACTCTTCGCCACGGTCGCCCGGTTGACCGAACTCGCCGGGTACATGGCGGTGGACACCGGCCAGCCGGGCCTGGGGGCGCATCAGCAGGCCGTACCCCAGACCGGCCGCGGTCCCCACCACCGCGCACAGGCCCCACAGCCATCCGGCGCCGAGCCGGTCGATGACCGCGCCGGACATCAGTGGGGCGACCAGCGCGGCGACGGACCAGGACAGGGTGTAGACGCCCTGGTAGCGCCCCCGGCCGTGCACCGGGGAGAGCCGGACCACCAGGCCGGTCTGGGTCGGGGCGTTGACGATCTCGGCCAGGGTCCACACGCACACGGTGAGCATGAAGACACCGACCGACCCGGCGAAGGCGGTCAGCCCGAAGCCGTACCCGGCGAGGAGCGAGGAGACGACCAGCAGGGCGCGCGGGTCGCGGTGCTCGATGAACCGGGTGACGGGGATCTGCAGGGCGACGATGAGGATGCCGTTGACGGCGATGGCGAGGCCGTAGTCGGCGGGGGAGAACCCGGCCCGCCCCATGGCCACGGGAAGCCCGACCGAGCCCTGCTGGAAGACGAGGGCGACGAGGAAGGAGAGCCCGACGACGGCCATGTACCGCCGGTCGCGCAGCACCGTGCCGAGGCCGACCTCCGCCCCCGCCTGCCGGGCGGTGGGCGCGGGCCGCGACTCGGGGACCTTCGCGAAGACGACGACCGCGCAGGCGAGGGTCATCCCGGCCTCGATCAGGAACCCGGCGAGATAGCTGAACTCGGCGATGAACCCGGCCGCCATGGACGAGACGGCGAAGCCGAGGTTGATCGCCCAGTAGTTGAGGGAGAAGGCGCGCACCCGGTCCTCGGGGCGCACGATGTCGGCCATCATCGCCTGTACGGCGGGCCGGGAGGCGTTGGAGGCCATGCCGACGAGGAAGGCGACACCGGCGATGGCCACCGGGTGGGTCATGAACCCGAGCAGCGCGACGGAGGCCGCGGTGGCCGTCTGCGCGATCAGCAGAGTGGGCCGCCGCCCCAGCCGATCGGCCATCACCCCGCCGCCCAGCGAGGAGACGACCCCGCCGAGCCCGTGCAGGGAGGCGACGAGACCGGCGTACGAGGCGGAGTAGCCGCGGTCGAGGGTGAGGTAGAGCGCCATGAACGTGGCGACGAAGGCGCCGAGCCGGTTGACGAGCGTACTGGTCCACAGCCACCAGAACTCGCGCGGCAGCCCGGAGACGGACTCCCGGACGGCACGTCTGACACGGACTGGTGACATCGAGGTTCCCCCACAGCTGTAAGTGGCCCAACAGGCGAGGACACCTTACGAACGCGGTGACGGTACCCGCCACTCAATTAGCGGATCATGTCAATCGAGGGCCGGCGGCGAGGGGTGGCCGACAGCCGTCCGCGTCCCATCCCGGATTTCCCTTAGGTAGGCTCAGGACCATGGCCGACGCACCGTACAAGCTGATCCTCCTCCGCCACGGCGAGAGCGAGTGGAACGCGAAGAACCTGTTCACCGGCTGGGTGGACGTGAACCTGAACGAGAAGGGCGAGAAGGAGGCAGTCCGCGGCGGCGAGCTCCTCAAGGACGCCGGTCTCCTGCCCGACGTGGTCCACACGTCCCTCCAGAAGCGCGCGATCCGCACGGCCCAGCTGGCGCTGGAGGCCGCGGACCGCCACTGGATCCCGGTCCACCGCTCCTGGCGCCTGAACGAGCGCCACTACGGCGCCCTCCAGGGCAAGGACAAGGCGGCGACGCTCGCCGAGTTCGGCGAGGAGCAGTTCATGCTCTGGCGCCGCTCCTACGACACCCCGCCCCCGCCGCTGTCGGACGACTCCGAGTTCTCCCAGGCCCACGACCCGCGCTACGCGACGATCCCGCCGGAGCTGCGCCCGCGCACGGAGTGCCTGAAGGACGTCGTGGTCCGGATGCTCCCCTACTGGTACGACGCCATCGTCCCGGACCTCCTGACCGGCCGCACGGTCCTGGTCGCCGCCCACGGCAACAGCCTGCGCGCCCTGGTCAAGCACCTGGACGGCATCTCCGACGCCGACATCGCGGGCCTCAACATCCCCACGGGCATCCCCCTGGTCTACGACCTGGACCCCGACTTCAAGCCGCTCACCCCCGGCGGCAAGTACCTGGACCCCGAGGCGGCGGCAGCAGCCATCGAGGCGGTCAAGAACCAGGGCAAGAAGAAGTAAGCCCGACTGTTCAAGCCCTCTGCCTGCGGAACCTTCTCGCAGGTGGGGGGCTTGCGCATACCGGGGGCTGCCTACGGAGTCGTCACCCGGCACTCCGACGGGCCGCCCCGTCCGGCCAGACGACGTCCACGGGAATGCCCGCGGCCCGCGCCTCCACGACGGTGTCGGCCGTACCGCCCCCCTTCCCGCTGGGCGGCGCGCCGTCCCACACGGCCACGAGCCGCTCCGCGCGCTGGAGAAGTACGGCGTTGGCGGCCTCGTAGGCGTGCCGGTCGGCGGTGTCGTTGGGCAGGACGAGAACCTCGTCGGCCGCTTCGGCGAGCCGGTCGAAGAGGACGGCGTGGTCGGCCTTGACCTTCTCCCGGCGGTAGTCCCGCGAGGGAATGACGACGACGAGCCGCCCGCCGACGCCCAGGACGGCTCCGCGAACAGCGAGTCGGCGCCCTTGGCGATACAGGAGACCCCGACGAGGTCACCGTCGCCGGCGTACGGCTTCAGCAGATCGTCCAGCGCGGCCCGGACCAGCGGGACGGTGTCCTCGGTCAGGTCCATGTGGCCGGTCACCGCGAGGGTGGTCACGGTCGTCGCTCCTCTGACTCAGGCCGACAGCAGGTCGCGGATCCTGTTGATACCCGGCTATCGCGCTACGGCGATTTCCTCCAGCGCGTCGAGGAGCAGGTGCCACGGGTACTGCTCCGGCTTGCCCTGGCCTGGTTGGTTGGGGACGAATCCGTCGTCTCCGCCGTCGCCGTACAGCACACGCACCCCCATCTCCCGCAGTTCCGCGATGCTCCGCTCGAACTGCCGGTGCCGCGCGTAGGCCGCGTTCACGCAGGGCATCGCGACGATCGGAATCCCCTTGCCGATGCCTTCGGCGACGACGCCGACCACGAAGTCCCGCGTGATCCCGAGCGCCCAGGCGTTGACCGTGTTGAACGTCGCGGGAGCGACCGCGATCACGTCGGCCTTCGGCCACACGTCCGGCTCGCCCGGCAGCTTGTAGGCGCTGCGCACCGGGTGCCCGGTGACCCGCTCGAGTTCGGCCCTCTGCGGCTCCAGCCAGCGCGCCGCGGTCGGAGTCAGTCCGAGACACACATCGAACCCCCGACCCTGCGCATCCGCGACGACCTTCGCCACGTCGAACACCGGTGGGGCGGCGGAGCCGAACAGGTAGAGGACAGGACGCGTTGTCGTCATGCGCCTATCCGACCACACACGATCACCACCATCACGGGTGACGAGGAACGAAAACCCGGGGCCCGTCCGCCACCCCCAGTACCCTGACCGTGGGTGCTCAGAACGGAGGCCGGCATGCCGACTCGGTACGACGACCACACGGGCGCACGCATCAGGGAACAACGCAGGCTGGCCAGGCTGACGCAACGGCAGCTGGCGGAGCGGCTTCCCTACTCCTACAGCTACCTCAACCAGGTCGAGTGCGGGGCCCGCCCGGCCACCGCCGCCTTCGTCGCCGCCTGCGCCCGAGCCCTCAGCATCGACGTGACGGTCCTGACCGGCCAGCCGTACGTCACCGAGCTGCAGCGCGACCGCCTGGCGGAACTGGTCCGGCCGATCCGTGAATCCCTGGACCTGTACGACCTCGGCCCCAACCCCGACCTGACACCCCGGCCGGCGCAACAGCTCATCGCCGCGGCCGACCACCTCTGCGCCGAGGTACGGGCGACCCGCCTGCGCAGTACGGCCCGCGCTCTTCCGGACCTCGTCACCGAGCTGACCCACACGGCCTGGTCGTCCCCGTCCACCGAGCTGTGGCAGGCACTGTCCTCCGCCTACCGCACGGCGCACGACATCAGCGTGAAGCTCGGCTACTACGACCTGTCCACAGTCGCGCTGGACCGCATGGACTGGGCGGCACAGCGCGCGTCCGACCCGTGTCTGGCCGCCGTACGGCAGTACATGCGGGCCCTGGTCTACTTCCGCGAGGGCGAGTACCGGATCGGACAACGCCTCATCACCGCCGGGCACGACGTGATCGCACAGAACGACCCGTCACGAGAAGCGCTCGCCGTCACCGGACAGTTGCACCTCGGCGGCGCCGTCATCGCCGCCCGCGCCGAGCAACAGTCGTCCGTCGCACGGCACATCGGCGAAGCCCACCGGATCGCACAGCGCGTCGGCGACGTCTCCGAAGTGCACTGGCTCAGCTTCGGCCCGGCCAACGTCGCCCTGCACAAGATGTCCGCCGCCGTGGAGATGTGCCAGTACGACGACGCCCTGAAGCAGGCTCGGACCATCAAGCTGCCTTCCGGGCTCCCCGCTTCCCGCCGTGCCCACTTCCTGATCGAACGGGCCCGCGCCGAGATGGAGACCGGGCACACCGAGTCATCGTTGAAGTCCCTCGTAGAAGCGCGCCGCCTGGCCCCAGAACAGACCCGCTACCACCCGGCCGCCCGGGAAACGATCACCGGCCTGGTGCACCACTCCCGCCGCACACCAGAAACCCTCAACCACATGGCGACCTGGGTCGGCCTCTAAGCCCCGCCGCTCACAACGCTCACAAAACTGTGAGCGTTCCTCCTCCAGCAGTTCGTCACCCTTGACTCACCACTCGTCACGGCCACGCGGTGACGAGGAGGCGAGATGCGCCCCGACGGCCGCGCGAACGACCCCGGGGCCGGCCAACGCTGCGAAGGAGCGTCGACATGACGAACGCTACATCCCCGCCCCCGGACGACCCGCCGCCCGCCAAGATGACCATCACGGTCTACCGAGTGAACCGCCACGGCGCCGTGACCCAGGAGTGCGGAATGGTCAGCGTCCCACCCCTCGAAGGCCCACCACCGTTCTCAAGCGCCTTCCCGCCCTGCCAGTGCCCGAAATGCCGGACCGAAGGAGCGTCTGACCGGTGACCCGGCCGGACCCCACGCGACGACCGCCAACGCCGATGAACGGGGGCGGCACGGCTTCTGGTGCGAGTGCTGGACGGAGAGCTTGACCAAGCAGGGCCCGCCGGCACTGGTGGCATCGTTCGACGCATACTCCGCCACGCAGGCGGACCGCTGGGTAGCAGTCACCCTCCGGACAATCTCCCCGGGCGTGGGAGTGGATGTACGACGGCCGCATCGACACGAGACGAGCCCTGCTGCGCGCCGAGCCCTGCACGGTGTCACTGACCCACGTCGGCACCCGCATCACTTGGACGATCCAGCCGGTGCTCTTCCTGCCCCTCGCACACCGCCAGGGCACCGAACTCCCGTGCTCGGCCCTTGAGAGGGCGGGGCATGCGGGAGCCCGCTGCTGGTGCGTCACCTTGCCCGGGACGCTCCGGCGGGCCAGACGACGTCCACGGGGAACTCCGCGGCGCGCCCCCCTCGAACGGTACCGCCGCCTTTCCCGTTGGGCGGCTTCCCGTCCCATACGGCCACGAGCCGGTCGGCGCGCTGGAGAAGCACGGCGTTGGCGTCCTCGTAGGATTGTCGGTTCGGCGGTGTTGTTGGGTTGGATCAGAACCTTCGTCGGCCGCTTCGGCGAGCTGGCCGAGGAGGTCGGCGTGGTCGGCGTACGGCTCGAGCGGGTCGTCCAGCACGGCATGGACAAAGGGGGAATCCCGCCGCGTGTCGCGTTCCCTGAGGGAACAGGCTGGTTCTGGATCAGGAAGCACAGCCGAGGACCGCGGACCTCGCAACGTCCTCGCGCTCCACGACCCCCTGCTGGCCAGCAAGGAAGCAACTGCGGGGCGCCAAACCAGTAACCAGTAAGTCGTGCGACGTCATCAGGGCCGACCTCATCTCAGAGGCGGCCCCGATGGCGTGCTGACGTACTCGACGGCTCAGAGCGATGCCTCGGCTGCGAGGCTTCCCGCAGTGATGGCTGCCCGCAGGACGTGGGCGATCTCCTCGGGCTTGAGGTCGATGCCGTCGAGCCCCTCCGTGGTCAGCGGGATCTCCTCCAGCGCGTACTCGCCGCGTCCCTCGGCGCTGAACTCGGGCCCGGTGCGATCCTCGAAGGACCAGGTCGCGATCCGGGCGAGGTAGAAGAGCTGACGCTCGCCGTCGGACTCCATCGTGTGGAGGAGGCGGACGATGTCAGCCTTCCCCGCGATCTCCTCGTGGATCTCCCGGTGGAGGGCGGCCTCGCGGGACTCGTCGCCGGGTTCCACGCCGCCGCCGGGCAGAACCCAGTACTCGGGGATGCCGGGCCTGGTGCGGCGGATGACCAGCATCGTGTCGTCGGCGGTGATGAGGATGGCACGGACTCGTTCGATCATTTCGGTTCGTCTCCTTGCTTGTTGTCGGTCTCAGTGGAGCAGCCAGCCGCCGTCGACGTGGACGGACTGCCCGGTGATGAACGAGGCGGAGGGGCCCACGAGAAACGCCACCAGTGCCGCGACGTCCTCGGGCCGACCACGGCGCGGGACGCACTGGCGCTTGATCTGGTCCTCCGGCCGCGCACGGTGCTGCACGGGGAGGGCGTTCTCGGCCTCGACCTGGATGGCTCCGGGCATGACCGTGTTGACGCAGATCCCGTAAGGGCCCAGTTCGCGGGCGAGGGAGCGGGTCAGGCCCAGCAGTCCGGCCTTCGCGGTGCTGTACGCGACGAGGTCTGTCCGGCCGGCGCGGGCGTTGACGCTGCCGATGTTCACGATCCGGCCCCAGCGGTGTTCGATCATGTCGGGGGTGAGTGCGTGGCAGGTGCGGTAGTGGGCGGTGAGGTTCACGTCGAGGGAGTAGTTCCAGGCGGTCTCGTCGGTGTCCTGCCAGGCGACACGGGGGTAGGCGCCGGCGTTGTTCACCAGGATGTCGATGGGGCCGATCTCGGCGCGGACGAGGTCGGCCATGGTCCGGACGGAGCCCGGGTCGGTCAGGTCGGCGTTGACCGCGATCCCGTGGCTGCCCGCGCGCTCGAAGGCGGTGAGAAGGGCGTGGGCGTCGGGGTCCCGGCCGAGGTGGTTGACCGCGACGGTCGCCCCGGCGGCGGCGAGCGCCCGCCCGATCTCGGCGCCGATGCCGGTGGCTCCGCCGGTGACGAGGGCGTTGCGGCCTTGGAGTGGCCGGGTCTGGAGAGGGGTCTCAAGCAGGTGCAGGGACATTGCTGCTCCGATCGCCGGGGCCGGGGTGAGGGGCCGGTGTGGTGGTGAAGAAGGTGTCGAGCGTCGTGTGGGGATGCTGGCTCTCGGCGAGTTTGATCAGGACGAGCAGGAGGTCGTGTCCGGTCAGCCGGGCGGGCGGAATGACGCCGAGGATGCGCAGGGCGAGGAAGGCACGGACCTCCTCCAAGCCGCTGCCGTTCTCCCTGAGAAGGCCGTCCAGGGCGCGGGTGAGGGCCGCGGTGCGGCCGGGGCCGGTGTTCCAGGAGTACCGGACGTCGATGTGCCGACTGCTCTGGTGCAGTTCCAGGTGATCGATGCGCGGGCCGGACAGCGGAGGCAGGGCGAGGCGGAGGGTGCGGGCGTACACGTCGGGCTGGTAGCGGGGGACGAGCCAGCCGCCCAACCCCATCAGGTACCAGAGCAGGTTCGCGGCCTCACCCGCGACGGTGTTACGGCCGGCGAAGTCGAAGTCGAGCCAACACAGCGGGTCGGCGATGTTCGGTTCCGTCGGGTCACCCTGCGTCAGACCGGAGCGCCAGCGACGGTCAGGCGCCAGGGCACCACGGAGGCGCTCGATGGTGTCAGCGGCGTCCAGCGTCAACGGCCTGCCGTTGGCGGTGAGCGTGAAGTCGGCCAGTTCCCGCAGGGTGAGGACCGTACCGGTGTGGGGCAGGGCGAACGGCAGATCCCGGAGCAGGTACCAGCGGTCCAGGCGGCTACCGGGCCGAACGCGGTCGAGGTAGAGGTCCGGGACGCACTCGGCCAGAGGCACGCTCTCTCCGGTCTCCTCGGCTGCCGCCCGCAGATCGGCGCAGACGCCGTCCACGAGGCGGTCCAGGCGGGGCTGCACGGCCGGATCGCGGTCGGCGAGCGCGATCACGTCACCCATGAGCAGCTCGCACCGACCGGTGGCGAAGACGTCCTCGTAGGCGAGGAGCTGCCTGTCCGGCAACGCGATCTGCCCGTGAAGAGCCGGGACCGCGATACGGGAGGCAAGCCGTGCCCATCCCTCCGCCTCGGCTTCGGCCCGTTCACTGGTTGCCAGCGGCTTGTGGAAGACGCCCGCTGTCGTCGAAAACCGTCGAGTGCTCACCGCGTCTCCTCGGGGAGGGTGTCCAGCCAAGCCTGGAGAACGAGACGGGCGAGCGTTTCGGCGGCGGGCCGGTCGGTACGGGCGGTGCCGGCCAGGCTCGTGTCCTGCCGCGTGGCGCCGAGGAGGACAGTGAGGGCGTCGCTGTCGGAGGGACATTCGATTCCGCTGAACCGAAGCTGGATCTTCGCAAGGAGCGCGGCGACCTTGTAGAGGGCGCGGAGGTCGGGTGTTCCCTTGAGGAGCTGGTGGCGGATTTCGATGGCGGCCTGGATGCCGTCGCGCAGGCTGGCGGTGATGTCGGTGGCGGCGTCCGGAGCGGGCAGGGCCAGTCCGGGGGTGGCCCACAGGGGGACCAGCGCCCCGCTGCCGATGAGAGCAAGGACGTGGAGGAGCCGGGAGGTGACAGCGCCGGTACGGCACTCGGCCCGGGTCAGCACGGTCATGCCCAGCTTGACTCCGCCGAGTTCCGCCTCCAGGTCCGCGAGGATCTGGCGCAGCTCGTCGAGGGAGGAGGTGTCGGCGACGACCAGGAGGTCGAGGTCGCTCCAGCCGTGCTGGTATTTGCCCCGGGCGCCGCTTCCGGTGACGACCAGCAGGTCGATCAGCGGGCGCAGTCCGGTGGTGCGGTCGAGGAACTCGGCCAGGTACGACTCCAGGTTGACGGGGAGCCCGAGCGCGTTGACCGGCATGGTGGAGGGCTGGTGCTCCGGCCAGCGGCGGTCGAGCACGATGCGGTCCAGCCGCCGCTCCAGTTTCAAGCGCGGACCGTCGTTGGCGATGACCTCGTGGGCGAGGGAGACGACCTTGCCGGCGCCCCGTGCGGCCTTGACGAGGTCGCGGTCGACGACGTCCAAGGCCCCGGCGGTGCCCCGACGCGTGCGTGTGGCCTCGGAGGCGTCCAGGTAGACGATGGTGAGCTGGGGTCCGAGCATCCGGGCGAGTTCGGCCGTCGAGTCGAAGTCGTGCAACGACTCGATGCTGACGGAGTCGAGGAAGTGGTGGGCCTGGCAGTAGCGGTCCAGGGCGTCCACGATCAGCTCGGCCTGCACGACCGGCCCGAGCCGGTACGGGTCGTGATTCCCGGCCCGGCCGGCCGCATCCTCGATGAGGTACCCGACCTTGAGCCGGGCGTGGCCGTGCTGGGTGCGCAGGTACTCGCCGGCTGTGCTCTTACCGCTCTCCGACATGCCGCCCAGTGCGGTGACGTGCACTCCGGCCAGGGCCCTGCCGGGCACCTTCGGGTGCAGGGGCGCCAGGAGCCGACGCACCTCGTCCTGGACGGCGACGGTGGGCCGGTCGCCGATGCGGATCGCCATCGAAAAGCGACCGTCGCCGACGAGGCGGTTGATCTGCTCGTGCAGTTGGCGCTGGTACGCCGCGTAGATCTCGGTGACGGTGACCTCGTGGGCCAGGCTCCGGCGGGTGCCTTCCTCCGGGTCGTCGCAGTGCAGGAGGACGAGGGCGTGCTCGTCCTCTTCGGCGGCCCGCAGGTCGGTCTCGTACGAGGACAGCAGGTGCCGGGCCCGGTCCGCGGCCTGTTCGGCACCCAGGTCCTCCCGTACGGCGACCGTCGCGGCGACGGATGCCTCCAGCATCGGGATGCCCCGGTCCAGCAGGCGCACCGGCGCGGAGAAGGGGTGCCGGGAGCGTTCGAGGTAGGAGGTGGCGAGGACGTCGGCCACCTCCTCGACGGGGCCGGTCTCGAACCACCAGCGGGCCATGCCGCCGGCCTTGATGGCGGCCCAGCGCGGGTCGTAGTGGTCGAGCGGGCCTGCGGAGGTCGCGGCCGGGCCCATGCGGCGGGCGAGGATTCCGATCTGCTTGGTCTTCCCGGTGTTGTCGGGGCCGCTGAACGCGACCGACACGGGGAGGGGATACGTGTCGCTGCTGGGCGGAGTGGACATCGGCTTCCCTTCACTGTGATGGGCTGCGGGTACGCCGGCGAAGAGCCGGTGACGACCTGCGACGAGATGGGGATGAAGCTTCGGCCCGGTCGGGGCGGGAAGACCGGCGGGCCGGCGTGCTTATCGGGGGCCGTCGGGGGAGCGGGATCACGCGGGTTCGTGCGCTGTTCGTGGGCATTGCCACCGTCGGTTCCTCTCACGTGTCCGGGCAGGCGCCAACACCACGCTGGAAGGGACCCGTTCGAGCAATTCGGAGTTCTGCGGGGTGATGTTCAGTGAACGGCGGTCCGTACTCTCGGGACAGGGCCCAGGATGTAGTCCTGCGTAATCCCGCGTAATCCAGGTGGGGAGGGTGACGGGGTGCCTAGGAACCCGGCCGTCGCGGAACTGATCAAGCGAGCCTGCCAGGAACGTGGCTGGGGGCCCTCGGAGTTGGCACGCGCACTCGGTCTCGCCGAGTGCGGAGATCCGCGCCGCTTGCAGCGTCAGCACGCCCGACGGTGGATGGAGGGAGAACGGACCCCTGGCCACTGGTGGCCTTATATCGCGCAGGTGTTAGGGCTGGACCCCGAGGCGATCAACCTTCCGGAGCCCGCGCCTGCGGCCCTTCACACGGATACCGTGGCATCAGTCCTGCATCTGGGAAGGAGCGACGTGGAACGTCGGGAGTTCATCCTCGCCTCCAGCGGATACGCGCTGTCCGCACTCGGGCTGCCCGACATGGACAGCATCACGCGCCGGACCAAGACCGCTCTTCCCGGAGCCGTCCGCGTCGGTCAGGGCGAGGTGGCTGCCGTACGCCACATGGTCAAGGCCCTCGGCGACTCCGCCTCCGAACTCGGCGGGGGCCACGCCCGCCACCTGGCAGTTCGTTACCTCACCCAGGACGTCGCCCCCTGGCTGGAGGGCCGCTTCACCGAAGCCACCGGCCGCGACCTGTTCGCCGCCACTTCCCAGCTCGTCCACCTCGCCGGCTGGATGACCCAGGACGAAGGCGACACCCCCGAACTCCGCGGACTCGCCCAGCGCTACTACGCCCACTCCTACCGCTTGGCCGCCGAAGCCGGAGACCCGGAACTGTCGGCGACGGCCCTCCGCGGCCTCGCCGTACAGTGCGTCGACCTCGGTTACCGGGCCGAAGCCGTCCAGCTCGGCGAAGCCTGCGTCGACTACGGCCGCAACCTGGACAACCCGCGCGCCGTCGCCTACTACGAGGCCACCCTCGCCAACGCCGCCGCCCAGGACGACGACCGCCGCACGGCCACCAAACACCTCGCTCTGTCCGAGACCGCCATCGGCAAGCAGGCTGACGCACCCAGTGACTCGTGGGCCGCCCACTACTCCCCCGGCCGCTGGGCCCACGAATCCGGCATGATCCTCGCCCGCCTCGGCGACCTCGCCGCCGCCGAGGAACACCTCCACGTCGCCCTCGACATCCACGGCCTCGACCGCCGCCGCACCCGCGCCATCGTCCTCGCCGACCTCGGCGGCGTCCGCCTCCGCCAAGGCGACGTCGACGGGGCCCTGGCCACCTGGCGCGACTTCCTCGACTGCGCCGAGGGCATCCGCTCCGTGAAGGTCCAGGCCGCACTCCGGGACATGCGCGTACGCCTGCGCCGGTACAGCGGAGTCCCAGAAGCCGAGGAGCTTCGTGAGCGGGCGGCCCGCATCGCCGGCTGAGAGGGACGTCCGCAACGCCTTCCGCCAGGAGTCGTTCGACCAGGGGCGGACATCTGCGACGAACTCGGTCGGCGTCATTACCTCCTGGGTAATCGACCGCCCCCCTCCTCCCTGGCAGGGTCGAGCCCATCGACCCGTACCTCCGCCGGGAGTCGGCCCGGCCGCCGTGAGGAGAGCTTCATGTTCGACCAGTCCAGCGTCACCAGGGCGAGTTCGGATGCCGTCGCCGAGGTCACCCGGGCCGTAGTACAGGAATTCCTCGCCGCCCGGGTCGCCGGGGACACCGCGCGGCTCGTGGAGTTGTTCGCCGACGAGGTCGACTGGATGCTCGCCGAGAACCCGGGTGTTCCGTGGATCCGGCCGCGGTCCACCGGTGCCGAATGCGCCGCCCAGTTCACGGAGTTGATGGAGCACACCGTGCCCGAGGACGCGCGTGCTTCCGTCGATGCCTTTCTTGTCGACGGGGCCGACGCCGTCCTGATGGGGCACCTGTCGGGGACCGTACGCGCCACGGGCAAGGCCTTCGAGGGGCCCTTCGCCTTGCGGCTCACCGTGGAGGACGGGCGGATCGTCCGGCATCACCTCTACGAGAACAGCTTGTCGATCGCCGAGGCCTGCACGCCGGATCGGTAAGACGCGAGCTCAGACCTGGAGCGGGATCGGATGTACCTCGTCCGCCCGGTGCCCCGCGCGTTCGTGGACGCGTTGGACCGCCTCGGCCGACGGGGCCTCGGAGAGGCAGTAGACCGTGCCGGACTCGGGGTCCGCCCAGGCGTGTTCGAAGTGGACCGACTCCTCCTGCTCGATGGCGAGGTCGGCCTGGTGGGCCGCCATCAGCTGGTCGGCCGTGATGCCCTGCATGCCGCGGTGGATGTCCATGAACCTGGCCATGGCCCCGCGCCTCCTTCCGGCCCGACGCTTCCCGCACCTCCATGCTGCGCCCCGCCGGCGGGGAGGGCACCCGGAGCGGCGGAGGGCCGGCGCGAAGGGTGTTCGCGCCGGCCCCGGTCGTCGTTCAGCCGCACTGGCAGGGGTTGCCCGACTGGCACCCACAGCCGCAGCCCGAGCCGCAGCCGCACGCGGCTACCAGGGGAAGGCTCCTGATCTCGGCGGGCTGCTCGGTCTCGCGCTCCTGCGTGGGGTCGGGCGTGGTGCTGCCAAGGGATTCGGCCATGGGTCCCCTCCTAATACCTCGGGGCAGGGATGCCCTCGCGCCCATTTCATGCCCATTCGGCCGGGCGCATCAACGGCGCACGGAGGCGTTCGGCCGCCCCAGCCCTCCGGGCACGGCCGCCCCAGCCCACGACCACCCCCGTACTCCGTCCATCGGCCGCGGCCCCCGAACCCGCGGAACCCCCGCAGCCCCCGAACCCGCCGACCCCCCGGAGGGCTACGCCCCCTCCACCCCCGTAACCGCCTGGATGTCCGGCTGCAGCTCGTCCGCGTGCTCGCCCGTCACCAGGTACACCACCCGCTTGGCCACGGCCACGGCGTGGTCGGCGTACCGCTCGTAGTAGCGGCCGAGCAGGGTGACGTCGACCGCCGTCTCGATGCCGTGCTTCCAGCGGTCGTCGATGAGGTGCTGGAAGAGGGTGCGGTGCAGCAGGTCCATCTCGTCGTCGTCCTGCTCCAGCTGGAGGGCGAGGTCGACGTCCTTGGTGACGATCACCTCGGCGGCCTTAGCCATCAGGCGCTGGGCGAGCTGGCCCATCTCCAGGATGGTGGCGTGCAGGTCCTGCGGGACGGCCCGCTCGGGGAACCGCAGCCGTGCCAGCTTCGCCACGTGCTGGGCGAGGTCGCCGGAGCGTTCCAGGTCGGCGGACATCCGCAGCGACGTGACGACTATCCGCAGGTCCGTGGCCACCGGCTGCTGCCGGGCCAGCAGGGCTATCGCCCGGGCCTCGAGGTCGTGCTGGAGCTCGTCGACCTTCTGGTCGGCCTCGATCACGCTCTCGGCCAGCTTCAGGTCCGCGTCGAGCATCGCGGTCGTGGCGCGCCCGATGGCCGACCCGACCAGCCGGGCCATCTCCACCAGTCCGTCGCCGATCGAGTCCAGTTCCTCGTGGTACGCGTCCCGCATTGTGGGTTCCCTCTCGTGCGTGGTCGTCCGGGGATCTCGGGGGCCGTCACATCACGCGTGCGCCCCCTGGCGAAACCGGCGGTACGTGCCCCACGTTCCACGCTGTGCCCCGTACGCGTCCTTTTCCGCCACCCCAAATGAACCGATGCTGGCTCCAAGGTGAACTCTGGGCGACGAGTGTTCGAGGTCGCACCCGGACGGCTGTGGGCATGTCGTACCCCATGCCTAACCTGGAGCCATGGACGTGAACGCGGCGGTCGCCGCAGCGGCAGCGATCGCCGGGGTACTGACCGGCGTCATCGCCATGCTGGCGTTCCGCTGGAGCGAACGCGACCAGAAGCGACCGACCAGGACTTCCTTGCACACCGATCCCGTACTCCCGCCCGGCGTGGACACCGTGCTGTCGGTGCTGCGCTCCTCCGCCGTGGTCCTCGACGAGGCCGACGCCGTCGTCAAGGCCAGCTCCGCCGCCTACGCCCTCGGGCTGGTGCGCGGCGGCAAGCTCTCCGTGGAGCCCATGCTCCAGATGGCCCGGGACACCCGCAGGGACGGGGAGATACGCCAGGTCGAACTGGACCTCCCCCGGCGCGGCACCGGACGCGGAGAGGCCCTCGCGGTCTCCGCGCGCGTGGCCCCGCTCGGCTCCCGCCTGGTCTTGCTGCTGGTCGAGGATCTGACCGAAGCCCGCAGGATCGAGGCGGTACGACGCGACTTCGTGGCGAACGTCAGCCATGAGCTGAAGACGCCCGTCGGCGCGCTCTCCCTGCTGTCCGAGGCCGTCATGGACGCCTCCGACGATCCCGAGGCCGTACAGCGCTTCGCCGGCCGGATGCAGATCGAGGCGACCCGCCTGACCAACCTGGTTCAGGAGCTGATCGACCTCTCCCGGGTGCAGAACGACGACCCGCTGGAGGACGCCGAGCCGGTGCGCGTGGACGAACTGGTCGCCGAGGCCATCGACCGCTGCCGCCACCAGGCGGGCACCAAGCAGATCACCATGGCCGCGGGGGGCACCGCCGACCTGCACGTGTGGGGCAACCGGGGGCAGCTGGCCGCCGCCCTCGGCAACCTGGTCGAGAACGCCGTCAACTACTCCCCGGCCCGCACCCGCGTCGGCATAGCCGCCCGCAGGGTGCCCGCGCCCGGCGGCGACATGATCGAGCTGGCCGTCACCGACCAGGGCATCGGCATCTCCGACAAGGACAAGGAGCGCATCTTCGAGCGCTTCTACCGGGTCGACCCGGCCCGCTCCCGTGCCACCGGCGGCACCGGTCTCGGTCTCGCGATCGTCAAGCACGTGGTCGCCTCGCACGGCGGGGAGGTCACGGTCTGGAGCGCCGAGGGCCAGGGCTCCACCTTCACTCTCAGGCTGCCGGAGGCGGGCGCGGCCCGCGACCGCGCACAGCAGCACCCCGGCTTCGACGACGAGGCCGGATCCACCGACTCATCCCCGTACGCTTCGCTTCCCGCCCCGGAGGTCCTTCCGTGACCCGTGTGCTCGTCGTCGAGGACGAGGAGTCCTTCTCCGACGCCCTGTCGTACATGCTCCGCAAGGAGGGCTTCGAGGTCGCCGTCGCGGCGACCGGTCCCGACGGTCTGGACGAGTTCGAGCGCAACGGCGCCGATCTGGTCCTCCTCGACCTGATGCTGCCGGGCCTGCCCGGCACCGAGGTCTGCCGCCAGCTGCGCGGCCGCTCCAACGTCCCCGTGATCATGGTGACCGCGAAGGACAGCGAGATCGACAAGGTCGTCGGTCTCGAAATAGGAGCCGACGACTACGTCACCAAGCCGTTCTCCTCCCGGGAGCTGGTCGCCCGCATCCGCGCGGTGCTGCGCCGGCGCGGCGAGCCGGAGGAGGTCGCCCCGGCCGCGCTGGAGGCGGGCCCGGTCCGCATGGACGTCGACCGTCACGTGGTCACCGTCGCCGGCTCCAAGGTCGACCTGCCGCTGAAGGAGTTCGACCTGCTGGAGATGCTGCTGCGCAACGCGGGCCGGGTGCTCACCCGCATGCAGCTCATCGACCGGGTCTGGGGCGCCGACTATGTGGGCGACACCAAGACCCTGGACGTGCACGTCAAGCGTCTGCGCGCCAAGATCGAGCCGGACCCGGGCGCGCCGCGCTACCTGGTGACGGTGCGCGGGCTGGGCTACAAGTTCGAGCCGTAGGCCGCGACGGGTCCACAGCTGTGCCGAAGGGCGGCACCCGGGATACGGGGTGCCGCCCTTCGGCGTCGCGTCGGCCTGGCGGGTGCCTACGGCGGTCAGTGACCGGCGGCCGACTGCGAGGCCGAGTCGCTCGGGGCCACGGCCTCACCGGAGGCGCTGCCCGACGGGGTCGGCTCGCCGCTCTTCTCCGGCTTGCCGTCCTTTCCGGGCTTGCCGCTCGCGGAGGGGTTCGCGCCCGGCGCGCCGGACTTGGACGCCGAGGCCGACGCCGACGGCTTGGCGGACGGGATCGCCGTCGGGCCCCACTGGTCGAAGTAGCTGGTGGCCGGGACCACGAAGGCGTTCAGGGTCACCTTGCCGGTCTTGCTGAAGGTGAAGGTGATCTTCTGGGCGTCGCCGTCCTTGACGGCCTCGCGGCCGCTGGGCAGCGTCGCGGTGGCGTTGCCCTTGCCGCCGAGGACCAGCGAGCCGCCCGCGGGGACGGACACGTTCTTGCCGTTGGCGGGCTTCAGGTCGGCGGACGTGCCGCTGCCCTCGAGGGTCACGGACTCCAGGGTCTGGGGGGTGTCGCCCGAGTTGAACAGGGTCGCGGAGATCACCGCGGGACCCTTCGCCTTCAGGTCGGGCTGGGTGATGACCAGGGCGTTCTGGATCTTGATGGCGCCGACGCTGGTCGCCGCGTTGTCCGGCTTGATCTCCAGGGTCTGCGAGTCATTGCCGGCGCCGCAGGCGGCGAGCGAGGCGATCGAGAAGACGATGGCGGAGGCGGCGAGGGCGCCGCGTCGAAGGCTGCTGCTCACGGCGGCGGCAACTCCTTGAACGCGCGGGCGGCTCCTCTTGTAAAGCCGCCCTAAGTGTCTGTCAGCGGCCTTAGGCTACCGAGCCGTTCCCGGGCCGCCGCACCCGACCCTCCCCCAAGCCCCGTCCATCCCTCCAGGTGGGGGTACCCCGGCGGGGCAAGTGACCTGTCGGTCACATTGCGAAGGCGCTCGTCCGCCATTCGTATAACGCGACGGTGCGCGCCTCAAACGCGACGGTGCGCGCCTCTCGGCGGCCGTCGCGAAATTTCCGTGAAGGAATGCGCCGTGCTCCCCGAAATTGATCACGGCGCACCCGTCCGGCCGCCGGTGATCAATTCCGGATTCGTCTCACATCCACCCGTGGGCACCGAACGGAGTAGCGGAAGTCGCACTGCCGGAGCCGGACAAAACGGGACGTTCCGCCACGCGGAGCGGCCCCTCGGGGTGTGTGACGTACGCGTTTCGCCTCGGCCGGAGAGCCCCTCCGACCTGCGAATACCCGCTTCCGCGAGGCCCTCGCAGCACGTCCCGGTTGCTGTTGTCAAGCCCTGAGATATGCCCTGACCTGCGAAAACGCCATTCAGAAGACGCCGTATCCGTGTTACCCTGGATAGCCACGGAAGGGGTACCTGTCACATGACGTTCAAGGTTGGCGACACCGTGGTCTATCCCCATCACGGGGCCGCGCTGATCGAGGCCATCGAAACTCGCCAGATCAAAGGCGTGGACAAGACCTACTTGGTGCTGAAGGTCGCCCAGGGTGACCTGACGGTACGTGTGCCAGCGGACAATGCGGAGTTCGTCGGCGTGCGTGATGTGGTCGGTCAGGACGGACTGGACCGGGTCTTCGAGGTGCTGCGCGCGCCGTATGCCGAGGAGCCCACGAACTGGTCCCGTCGCTACAAGGCAAACCTGGAGAAGCTCGCCTCCGGCGATGTCATCAAGGTCGCGGAGGTCGTGCGCGACCTGTGGCGTCGCGAGCGCGAGCGCGGACTGTCCGCCGGTGAGAAGCGCATGCTCGCCAAGGCCCGCCAGATCCTGGTGAGCGAGCTGGCGCTCGCGGAGAACACGAACGAGGACAAGGCCGAGGCCCTGCTCGACGAGGTGCTCGCCTCCTGACGCGCAGAGGCAGCGAACCATCGCTTCCGGCACGCCCAGCACAGCAGTGAAATGCCGCGGTGCCCGTTGACACTGACCCTGTCGCCGGGCGCTGCGGCATCTTCGTCCCCGCTGGGCGTGCGTCGGGAAGCCCAGGTTTCAACCCCCCCCGGTACTCGGCGTGCCGGGCCCGGGCGGATGGCTCGACCAGGGTCACGGAAAGGGTCCGGTCAAGGCGTCGCGCCCGGCACTCCTGAAGGCCATACCCACGTAGGTCGAGCACACAAACCTGACAGGAACCGATGTCTGACGAATCGCGCCCCACGCCCGCGCAGACCCCCGTCGCCGCCGTGATTCCCGCCGCCGGCCGGGGCGTGCGCCTGGGTCCGGGCGCCCCCAAGGCGCTCCGCACGCTCAGCGGCACTCCCATGCTCATCCACGCGGTCCGCGCCCTCGCCGCGTCCCGCCATGTCTCCCTGGTGATCGTCGTGGCCCCGCCGGACGGCGCCGCCGAGGTCAAGTCCCTGCTCGACGCGCACGCGCTGCCCGAGAGGACGGACTTCCTGGTCGTCCCCGGCGGCGACTCCCGGCAGGAGTCGGTCCGGCTCGGCCTGGACGCCCTGCCACCGCAGTACGGCATCGTCCTGGTCCACGACGCGGCCCGCCCGCTGGTCCCGGTCGACACGGTCGACGCGGTCGTCGAGGCGGTACGCGACGGC
>NZ_JACBWZ010000250.1 GCF_013870595.1 Streptomyces sp. WELS2
TCGGCGTCTGACCGCCGACCTCCTGGGCTGGCACAATGGCCCGGGCAGAAGCGAGCCATCGAAGGAGGCAACGGTGACGACCGCTGGACCGCCCGTGAAGGGTCGCGCGACCCGCCAGCGTGCAGCCGTGGCGGCGGCCCTGGACGAGGTCGACGAGTTCCGCAGCGCCCAGGAGCTGCACGACATGCTCAAGCACAAGGGCGACTCCGTCGGGCTCACCACGGTCTACCGCACCCTCCAGTCCCTCGCCGAGGCCGGCGAGGTCGACGTTCTGCGCACCTCCGACGGCGAGTCCGTCTACCGCCGCTGCTCCACCGGCGAACACCACCACCACCTGGTCTGCCGCGCCTGCGGCAAGGCCGTGGAGGTGGAGGGCCCGGCCGTGGAGAAGTGGGCGGAGGCCATCGCGGCGGAACACGGCTTCGTCAACGTGGCCCACACGGTGGAGATCTTCGGCACGTGCGCGGAGTGCGCGGCGGTCTGAGCCGTCCGCGCCCCCGCGAGGCGCGGACGGGCCCCGCTCAGTGGCGCCCGAAGCAGCGCTCCAGCTCGTCCAGGTCGTAGAACGCACTGCCCTCGGCGACCGGACGGCACCCCGCCCTGAAGGGCGTCTCCTTCTCGTTGTAGAGCATCCGGACCAGGTACCGGTCGCCCTTGGCGAAGACGTCCCACTGGATGTTCGCCCCCAGCGGCGACACGTCCGCACCCCGCCAGGAATTGTCCGCGTAGGTGTACGCCTCCCCCGGCGCCGCCTGCTCCGTGCTGCCCGGCAGACCCATCAGCGCGGCCAGCGGAATGATCTCCTCGGCATGGCTGAACCGCAGCTCGGCCCCGAGATCGCTGGTGCCGGCCCGCTTGGCCTCGGCCTGCCGGAAGAAGTCGTCCAGCAGGACGTCCGCCATCTTGTAGGTGATGTCGCTGCCGGCGAAGCCGGGCCCCTTCTCGTAGAAGTCCTCGGCGTCGGAGAGGTAGCCGAACCAGGCGGCGTCCGACCGGGGCACGAAGCGCTCCATGCCCCAGCCCTTGCCGTCCGGGCTCTCCTCGCTCATCGCGGGCGCGATGGCGTACAGGTTGTAGACGGCCTGGGCGGCACCGACCTGGTCGCCGATCCGTGCGACGAAGGGCTCCTTGAACAGCTTCCGCAGGATGCCGTGCGCGGCCTTCCGGGTCCGCGGCTGGTCGGTGATGCCGTGCAGGGTGTCCTTCAGGCGCTGGTCGTTCTCGATGTAGTCGCGGTAGGCGGCACCGCCCGCCGCCTTGTGGAAGTACAGCAGGTCCTTGTCGGTGCGCACCGGCCCGATCAGCGGCTTCAGCGCGGGTTCGGCCGCGGCGAGGGCGTCGGTGAACGCGGTGCCGCTGGCCACGGCCCGCCCCTGCCCGGAGCTGACGACGTCGATCTTCTCCCCGTCGTCGGCGATCTTCCGGAACAGGCCCGGCAGCCGCCGTTGCAGCCGGGCGGCCGTGTCCGCCATCTCCTGCCGGCCGCGTCCGCTGAGGTTGCCGTAGCCGGTCTTGGCCATGGCGGCCTGGAGCGCGCGGACGACCGGTCCGAACTCCTCCCCCTTGCCGGTGAGCTGTCCCTCCGCCTCGGCCTGCTCCCACAGCGCGAGGACCAGGTCGCCGTCCTCGCTGTCGCTCGCGGCCCGGGAGCCGTGCCGGGAGACGTTCTCGGTGAATACGGGAACGAAACCGGCGGGGGGCCGCTGGTAGCCGCGCGGACTCTGCCGGGGGGAGTACGGCGCTTTCGTGCCGTAGCTCTCACGGTGCGCGGGAGCCTCGGCCGCGTGCGCGGGCAGGGCGGTGAGCAGCAGGGCCCCGAGGGCGAGTACAGGAGCGAGACGTCTCATGATCCACATCCTCGGCGACCCTGGTGAACCACCGGTGTCTAGGAGGTGGAATCACCCTTCATCGCGGCCTCCATGGCCAGCAGCTGCTCGTTCGGGACGGCGCCGCCGAAGCGGCGGTCCCGGGAGGCGAACTCCATACAGGCCCGCCACAGGTCACGGCGGTCGAAGTCGGGCCACAGCACGTCCTGGAAGACCATCTCGGCGTACGCGCTCTGCCACAGCAGGTAGTTGGAGGTGCGCTGCTCACCGCTCGGCCGCAGGAACAGGTCGACGTCCGGCATGTCCGGGTAGTACAGGTACTTCTGGATGGTCTTCTCGGTCACCTTCGACGGGTCGAGCCGGCCCGCCCGCACGTCCTCGGCGATGGCCCGCGCCGCGTCGGCGAGCTCGGCACGGCCGCCGTAGTTCATGCAGAAGTACAGGGTGAGCAGGTCGTTGCCCTTGGTCTGCTCCTGGGCGACCTCGAGCTCCTTCGCCACCGACTTCCAGAGCCTGGGCATGCGGCCCACCCAGCGCACCCGGATGCCGAGCGCGTCGAGCTCGTCGCGGGTCCTGCGGATGAAGTCCCGGTTGAAGTTCATCAGGAAGCGGACCTCGTCGGGCGAGCGCTTCCAGTTCTCGGTGGAGAAGGCGTACAGCGAGATGTTGCGCACGCCGATCTCGATCGAGCCCTGGAGCACGTCCAGCACCCGCTCGGCGCCGACCTTGTGCCCCTCGGTGCGCGGCAGCCCCCGCTCCTTGGCCCACCGCCCGTTGCCGTCCATCACGATCGCGACGTGGTTCGGCACCAGCTCACCGGGGAGCTTGGGCGCGCGGGCACCGGACGGATGCGGCTCCGGCGCCTTGTACTCGCGCCGCTGGCGCCCCAGGATCCCGCGTACGACCATGTGCTTCTCGTCTCCTCGACCCGTGCCGTGCTTACTTCTCTACGTAGCGCAGGGAGCGCAGTCCGCGCTCCAGGTGCCAGTGCAGGTAGGCGGACACCAGCCCGCTGCCCTCGCGGACGTACCTCGGCTCGCACGCGTCCGCCGTCTCCCAGTCTCCCGTAAGCAGCGCGCCCAGCAGGACCAGGGTCTGCGGGGACGGCACGACGCTGCCGGGCACCCGGCAGTCGGCGCACACCGAGCCGCCGGAGGCCACGGAGAAGAAGCGGTTCGGTCCCGGCATCCCGCACTTGGCGCAGTCGCCGAAGCTGGGCGCGTAGCCGTTGACGGCCAGGGACCGCAGCAGAAAGGCGTCGAGGACGAGATGCGGCGCGTGCTCGCCCCGGGCGAGCGTCCGCAGCGCCCCGACGAGCAGCAGGTACTGCTGTACGGCCGGCTCGCCCTCGTGATCGGTGAACCGCTCGGCGGTCTCCAGCATGGCGGTCCCGGCGGTGTACCGGGCGTAGTCCGTGACGATCCCGCCGCCGTACGGAGCGATGGTCTCGCTCTGCGTGCACAGCGGCAGGCCGCGCCCGACCAGCTCGCTCCCCCGGGCGAAGAACTGCACGTCCACATGGGAGAACGGCTCCAGCCGGGCCCCGAACTTCGACTTCGTCCGCCGCACCCCGCGGGCCACGGCCCGCACCCGTCCGTGCCCGCGCGTGAGCAGGGTGATGATCCGGTCCGCCTCGCCCAGCTTCTGGGTGCGCAGCACGATGCCGTCGTCGCGGAACAGACTCATGGGCCCATTCTCGCCCATCCGCGAAGGCGGTCTCACCCGTGCGCGCGGGCGCTAGAGGACCTCTCCGCGGCTGCGGGCGTTGGCGTACGCGGTGGCCGCGCTGAGCCGCTCGGCCGGGGTGGCACAGCGCAGCGCCCCCGGCTCGGCGTCCCACTCGCGCCCGCCGCCGTAGGGTCTGACCTGCACGTACGGCCCCTCGTGCCCCATGACGATGCCGACCTTCCCGGTGTGGGTGTCCATCACGTGACTGCCGACGACGGGTTTCACCGGGCCTCCCCCGCCAGTGCCGCCGCCAGCCGGCGCGCGGTCTGGACCGAACACCGCCCCAGGTCCACCAGCGGGCTGGGCACCTCCCGCACGAGACTCACCGGATCGAGCCCCAGCGACGGGAGAACGACCCCGGCCTTTTCGAGAGCCGACCGCAATTCCCTCAACGCCTCCTCCGCCTCTTCGATGCCGCTCACTCTGCTCCCCTTCCGTGTCCGAGTTTACGCTTTGTACATCAAGCGTGACGCTGCGCTTCTCCGCCCGGAAGGCGTCCTCCGCCCGGGTCGGCCGTGGCCGGAGGTCCGCGACGGGCGGTGCGGGAGTGCTCGGGGGCGGAACGCGAACGCGCCGGACGGGGACGGGATTCACCCGGGTGGAGCTGGGGCGGGCGGGTTCGTTCGCGTGCGCTGTCTTGACCGCCCCCACGGCCCCTCCTATCGTCGCGCTACCGAGCGGACGTAGGACGTAGGACGTCGTATCTCACTCCTCCCACCCCCATCCCTCATCGGCTCACCGACCTGCTGGAGGACCCGTGCGCGACGACGTGATCCCCGACGTACCGGCACCACGCCGCCGGTCGTTACTGCTGGGCGCCGGGGTGCTCGGCGCGGGGGCGGTGCTGGCGGGGTGCTCCGCCGGACCGGAGTCGACCAACGACCCCGGCGGCGGGGGCGGCGGCAGGGACCGGACGCTGACCGCCGTCATCGGCTACGGCAACGACGGCAGCTGGGACCCGACGCAGACCGCCTCCGCGTTCGCGATGGCCGCCAACAATCACGTCTACGAGGGACTCCTCGACACCGACCCGATCACCCGGGTGCCGTACCCCGCCCTCGCCACCGCGCCGCCCGCCGATCCGAAGGCCACCACCTGGCGGTTCACGCTCCGCGACGGCGCCACGTTCCACGACGGCAAGCCCGTCACCGCCGACGACGTCGTGTTCGTCTTCGACCGGATCCTCGATCCGAAGACCCAGACCCTCGCCAAGGGCTTCTTCGCCTCCTGGCTGGAGTCGGTCCGCAAGACCGGCGAGCGGAGCGTCGAACTGAGGCTCAGGTTCCCGTTCCCGGACGGGCTCTCCCGGCTCACCCTCGCCAAGATCATGCCCGCGCACGTCTACTCCCGGCCCGGCGCCTGGGACGACGCCGTCAAGGGGCTGGCCGTGGGCTCGGGGCCGTACCGGCAGACCGCGCACCACCCCAAGTCGAACACCACCTTCGAGGCGTTCGCCGCGTACAACGGCCCGCGCAGGGCCGCCTTCCGGAAGATGAACTGGCTGACCATCGTGGACGCGTCCTCCCGCGTCGCGCGGATCTCCGGCACCGGCGCCGGCGCGCAGATCGCCGACAACATCCCGTACGCCAACATCCCCCGCCTGGAGCAGGGCGGGCTGAAGGTGGCCGGCGGTGCCGGGATGAACAACCTGTTCCTGATGTTCAACACCCGGCACAAGCCGTTCGACGACGTGCGGGTGCGCCAGGCCCTGCACTACGCCATCGACAGCGAGAAGATGGTGCGGGTCGCCCTGAAGGGGCACGGCAGGCCCGCGTCCTCGTTCCTGAACGAGGGCAACCCGAGCCACCGGCGGGCCGGGACCGTCTACGACTACGACCCCGGCAAGGCCAAGGCGCTGCTGAGGGCCGCCGGGGTGAGCGGGCTGAACGTCGAGATCATGGCCGTCAACGTCAGCTGGATCGTGGACTGCCTGCCGACCGTCAAGTCCTGCTGGGACGCCGTGGGCGTGCGCACCACCCTGGCGCCGCAGGAGACCACGGCCGTGTTCACCAAGATGGACCAGCGGCGGGACTACCAGGTGGTGGCCGCCGCCTCCAACCCCAACCAGTTCGGCCTCGACGCCGACCTGATCATGCGCTACAACTACGGCCCCGAGAACCTGTGGATGCGCTACACGCGGTGGGCGGACGACCCGGTCGCCCGGCGGCTCTTCAAGGACATGGACCGGGCGACCCGGGAGCCGGACCCCGCGAAGAAGAAGGCGATGATCCAGGACTACATCGACGTCGTCGCCGAACAGGCCGTGCTGTACCCGGTCGTCCACAACGAGCTGATGACCGCCTGGAACCCGCGCCGGCTCACCGGGATAAGGGCCCAGCCCTACCCCGGCGTCAACCTCCTCCAGGCCCGCTGGATCTGACGGCATGACCACGGTCGTACGCATCCTGCTGCGCCGGATCGCCCTGCTGGTGCCGCTGCTGCTGGGCATCGTGCTGTTCGTGTTCCTGGTGATGCGGTTCTCCGACGCCGACCCGGCGTCCGCGTTCTTCCAGGGCGCCAATCCCACCCCGGAGCAGCTGCACGACTTCCGGGAGCGCAACGGGCTGCTGGACCCGCTGCCCGTGCGCTACGTCCGCTTCGTCGGCGACGTCCTCCACGGCGACCTGGGCACCAGCGCCCTCACCCGCGCCCCGGTGCTCGACCAGGTCACCACCGCGCTGCCGCTCACGCTCCAGCTGACCTTCCTCGGGCTCGCCCTGGCCGTCGTCCTCGCGCTGGCGGGCGGGGTGACGGCGGCGGTGTACCGGGACCGGCTGCCGGACCAGATCATCCGGGTGGTCTCGCTGGTCGGGGTCGCCGCGCCCGGCTTCTGGCTGGCGCTGCTGATGATCCAGTACCTCGCCGTGCACCGGGGCTGGTTCCCCACCGGCGGCTACATCAACCCGGGCGACTCGGTCACCGGCTGGCTGCGGACCATGGCGCTGCCCGCCGTCGCCCTGTCGCTGCCGGTCGCCGCCCAGCTCACCCGGATCGTGCGGACCTCGGTGGTGGAGGAGCTGGACAAGGACTACGTGCGCACGGCGATCGGCAGCGGGCTGCCGCCGCGCGTGGTCGTCGGGCGCAACGTGCTGCGCAACGCGCTGGTCAACCCGCTCACCGTGCTGGGGCTGCGGGTCGGCTATCTGCTCGGCGGCGCCGTCGTCATCGAGACGATCTTCTCGCTGCCCGGCATGGGCAAGCTGATGATCGACGCGGTGCAGAACGGCGACCCGGCTGTGGTGCAGGGCGTGGTGCTGACCACCGCGACCGGGTTCGTCGTCGTCAACCTCGTCATCGACATCCTGTATCTGCTGGTCAACCCACGACTGAGGGCGGGCTGATGGTCACGCGCGCGAGGCTCACCGAGCGGCTGTCCCGGCCCGGCGTGCGGCTGCGCGGACGGCGCCGGCTGCCGTGGCCGTCGAAGGCCGCCGTCTGCTTCCTGGCCGTGGTCGTCCTGGTCGCCCTGCTCGCCCCGGTGCTGGCGCCGGACGATCCCCTCGACATGCGGGACCCGGCCGGCGGGACGGGGGCGCCGTCCGCCGCGCACTGGATGGGCCAGGACAGCCTGGGCCGGGACGTCCTGAGCCGGCTGATGTACGGCGCCCGCTGGTCGCTGGCCATCGGGCTGGGCGCGACCGCGCTGGCGCTGGTGGCCGGGGCCGTGCTCGGGGCCGTGGCCGCCACCTCCCGCAAGGCGGTGGACGAGACGCTGATGCGCTGCCTGGACGTGGTGATGGCGTTCCCCGGCATCGCGCTGGCCGCCGTGCTGGTGGCCGTGTTCGGCGGCGGGATCGGCGTGCTGATCTGCGCCATCGCGTTCCTGTTCACCCCGCCGGTGGCGCGGGTGGTGCGGGCGAACGTGCTGGACCAGTACGGCGAGGACTACGTCACCGCCGAGCGGGTCATCGGCGCCCGCACCCCGCACATCGTGCTGCGCCACGTGGCCGTCAACTGCGCCGCCCCCGTGCTGGTGTTCTGCACGGTCCAGGTCGCCGAGGCCATCGTCTTCGAGGCGTCCCTGTCCTTCATCGGCGCGGGCGTCAGGCCTCCCGACCCGTCCTGGGGCAGCGTCATCGCCGACGGCAAGAACATGGTGCTGACCGGCGGCTGGTGGGCGACCGTCTTCCCGGGGCTGCTGATCCTGGTCACCGTGCTGTCGCTGAACATCCTCTCCGAGGGCCTGTCGGACGCGTGGGCCGCGCCCGCCCCCAGGGAGGTGCGCACGCCCGCGGAC
>NZ_JACBWZ010000251.1 GCF_013870595.1 Streptomyces sp. WELS2
GGCGGCGGCCAGCCACCTGCCGTCCGGCAGGCGCTGCACGCCGGTGGCGGCGCCGATCTCGGGGTTGAGGCTGAAAGAGTGCCCGATGGCCTCCAGGCGGTGCCTCGGCTCGCTGTCGTACAGCCCGGGTTCCAGCTCGGTCCTCGCCGCGTTGCGCTGGCTGGCGCGCGGTGCGGCGATGGCGTCGACCAAGGGCAGACGCCGGTCGAGGAACCCGGTCAGGGTCTGCAGCACGGTGGTGATGATGGTGGCGCCGCCGGGGGAACCGACCGCGACGACGGGCCTGCCCTGCCGGTCCAGCACGATCGTCGGGGCGATCGAGGAGCGGGGGCGCTTGCCGGGGCCGGGCAGGTTGGGGTCGTGGACGGCCGGGTTGGCGGGGCCGAAGGAGAAGTCGGTCAGCTCGTTGTTGAGCAGGAAGCCCCGGCCGGGGACGGTGATGCCGCTGCCGCCGGTCTGCTCGATGGTGAGCGTGTAGGCGACGACGTTGCCCCACTTGTCGGCCACGGTCAGATGGGTGGTGTTCTCGCCCTCGTACGTCGTCGGGGCCGCGGTGCCGCCCTTGCCGCAGGGTGCGGGCCGGCGCGGGTCGCCCGGGGCGAGCGGGCTGGTGAGGACGGCGTCGTCCTTGATGAGGCAGGCGCGCGAGTCGGCGTACCGCTGCGACAGCAGCTGCCGGGCCGGTACGTCCTCGAAGGCGGGGTCGCCGACCCAGCGCCCGCGGTCGGCGAAGGCGACTCGGCTCGCCTCGATGAGGCGGTGCAGGTACCGGACCTGGTCCGCCTTCGACAGGTCGGTCCGCTCCAGGATGTTGAGGGCCTCGCCGACGGTGGTGCCGCCGGAGGAGGAGGGGGCGATGGAGTAGACGTCCAGGCCGCGGTAGGAGGTCCTGGTCGGGGCCTGGAGCTTGGCGCGGTAGACCGCGAAGTCCTTCTCGGCGAGCTTGCCCGGGCGGGCGTTCCAGCCGGAGGCGGGGTCCACGGGCGGGTGTTCGACGGCCTTGACGATGTCGTCGCCTATGTCCCCGCGGTAGACGGCGGCCGTGCCCTCGCGGCCCAGCTGCTCGTAGGTGCGGGCCAGTTCGGGGTTCTTCAGGGTGGAGCCGACGACGGGGAGCCGGCCGCCGGGCAGGAACAGCTTCACGGTGTCGGGGAAGTAGCGGAACCGGGTCTCGTTGGCCGCGGTCTGCGCCCGGAAGGTGTCGTCCACCGTGAAGCCGTCGCGGGCTATTCGCTCGGCCGGCTTCAGCACCGTGCGCAGCTTTTCGCTGCCCCACTCCGTCAGGGCCTTCTGCCAGGTGGCGGGGGTGCCCGGGGTGCCGACGCTCAGACCGCTGCTGACGGCCTGGTCGAAGGGGAGCGGTTTGCCGTTCTCGGTGAACAGGCCGGAGTCCGCGGCGAGCGGCGCGGTCTCGCGGCCGTCGATGGTGTGGACCGTGCGGGTCCTCGCGTCGTAGTAGACGAAGTAGCCGCCCCCGCCGATGCCGGAGGAGTAGGGCTCGGTGACGCCGAGCGCGGCGGCCGTGGCGACGGCCGCGTCCACCGCGTTGCCGCCGTGCCTGAGGATCTCGATGCCGGCGGCGGAGGCGTCCGCGTCGACGCTGGCGACCGCTCCGCCGTAACCGACGGCCACGGGTGTCTTGGTGGCCGTCCGGCTCTCCGGCGCGGCGGGCGGCGCCGCCGCCCCCACCGACACCATGGCGGCCGTGACCGCCAGAACCGCCAGTTTCCGCTTGTCTGGGCGACCCATGCGTACCTCCCGTCGGGACAGTCCGCGCAGCGTAACCAGAACGGTGCTGTACCGACAGTACGCCGCGGTGCCCCGCCCCACCATGCCGGAGCTCGAACACGCGTACGGCGCGGGCGTGGTCGTGCCGGTGGCGGATGTCACACGCCGAGCACAACCCGTCCGGCGCGCAGCTGACCTTCTCCCCGCCGTGGGGACGACCCGTCACAGGTGTCCGTCCCGCTCCGCGAGCAGTGATCTCCGGCTGCCGCCGGACGAGCCTGGCCCGTTGAACTGCCGCCCCCCTCAGGGTTCCGGGGCCATGGGGGGCTCCCCACCGGGCAGCAGCGCCCCAGGGCCGGCCGGGGCGTGAGCCACCGCCTCGGTCTTGGGGCTGCGCTGCTCACGGCGGGACACCCAGCCGGCGAACCACGAGAGCAGCATGCACATCCCGATGTAGATCGGCGAGATCACCATCACCACGGGGATGAACGGCAAATCGTAGTCGAGGTTGGAGGCGATGAGTTTCCCGGCATGGAGAAACTCCTCGTAGGTGATGAGGAAGCCGAGGGAGGTGTCCTTCAGCGCGACCACCAACTGGCTGATGATGGCGGGCAGCATGGCGCGCACCGCCTGCGGTACGAGGACGTACGCCATGACCTGCGTCTTGCGCATGCCGAGCGCGAACGCGGCCTCCCGCTGGCCGCGTTCGACGGCGTGCACACCGGAGCGGAAGACCTCGGCGAGCACCGAGCCGTTGTAGAGGGTGAGTCCGGCGACGAGCGCGGGCAGCGGCCGCACCTGCAGCGCCACGAAGATGAAGAAGATCATCACCAGCACCGGCATGGCCCGGAAGAACTCCACGACGAGCGTGGCGAGCGCGCGCACCGGCCGGTGGTCCGACAGCCGGCCGGTGGCCAGCACCCCGCCGAGCGCGAGGGAGAGGACGGCCGCGATCGCGAACGCCTTCAGGGTGTTGCCGAGTCCGCGCAGCAACAGCAGCTGGATGCCCTGGTACTCGAAGGGTGTCCACTTGGTCGCGGTGAACTGGCCGGTGTGGAACAGCAGGTACAGGATCCAGGCGAGCAGCGCGAGGAGGACGGCGGTGGACAGGGCGCCGTAGAGGGCGTGCCGCCGCCGGGTGCGCGGGCCCGGGACGTCGTAGAGCGCGGGGGCGGCGGTCACCGGGCGACTCCCCACCTGCGCTCCAGCGCGTGGAACAGGGCGCTGATGGCGAGCGTGACGACCAGATAGCCGACGGCGATCCAGACGAACGTCCAGACGATGTCGTAGCCGAGTTCGTTGAGCGTCTTGTACGTGCCGAGCAGCTCGGTCACGCTGAAGGCGCCCGCGATCGCGGAGTTCTTGGCGAGCGCGATGAGGGTGGAGCCGACGGGCGGGATCACGGACCGGAAGGCCTGGGGCAGCACGACCAGCGACAGGGTCTGCCCGAAGGTCATGCCGAGGCTGCGGGCCGCCTCCCCCTGTCCCCCGGGCACGGTGTTGATGCCGGAGCGCAGCGCCTCGCAGATGAAGGCGGAGGTGTAGCAGCCGAGGGCGAGGACCGCGAACACCTCGAAGGGCAGGACGAGTCCGAACCGGGGCAGTCCGAGCAGCACCGCGAAGAACAGCAGGGTGAGCGGGGTGTTGCGGAGCACGGTGACCCACGCGGTGCCGAAGACCCGCAGGGAGCCGACGGGCGCGACCCGGAAGGACGCCATCACGAAGCCCAGCGCGAGGGCCAGCAGGGAGGCGTAGACGGTCAGTTCGAGGGTGCCGAGGAAACCGGCGCCGTAGGCCGAGAAGTTGTCTGTCAGTACGTTCATGCCGTCCTCGCTCGGCCCGCCGGGTAGCGGTCGATGGCGGGCGGGTGGGGCGCGGGCACGCCGGACAGGCCGAGCGTGGCCTCGTAGGCCTTCTTCCAGTCGCCGTTCCTCTCGCGGGCCGCCAGGGCGTCGTCGAGGGCGAGGCGCAGGGCGTCGTCGCCGCGCGGGACGCCGATGCCGTAGGGCTCCTTGGAGAACGGCTCGCCGGCCAGCTTCAGTTCGCTCGGGACCTTGGCCGCGTAGCCGATGAGGATGGCGTCGTCGGTGGTGACCGCGTCGACCTGGTAGGTGAGGAGGTTGTCCACGCAGACGGAGTAGGTGTCGTAGGCGACCAGGACCGCCTTCGGGTAGTCGGCCTTGACGCGCTGGTACGGCGTGGAGCCGGCCGCCGAGCAGACGCGTTTGCCGGCGAGGTCCGCCGGGCCGTGGATGGTGTTCTCGTCCTTGCGGACCAGGAGCGACTGGCCGGCCATGTAGTACGGCCCGGCGAAGCCCACGAGCTTCTTGCGGTTGGGGTTGATGGTGTAGGTGCCCACGTAGTAGTCGATCTGGCCGTTCTGCAGGGCGGTCTCGCGGTTGGCGGAGGCGATGGTGCGGAACCGGATGGTCTTCGGCGCGAGGCCCAGCGAGGCGGACATCATCCTGGCGATCTCGATGTCGAAGCCGGAGTAGACGCCGGTGGCCGGGTCCTTCTCGCCGAGGTAGGGCTGGTCCTCCTTGACGCCGACGACGAAGTGGCCGCGCCGCTTGGCCCGGGTCCAGGTCCGGGAGGCGGGCAGGCGGACGTCCCGGGCCACCCGGTAGTGCGGGAGTTTCCCGGCGGCCGGTCCCTTGCCGGGCGGGCTGCCCTCCTTGCCGCAGGCGGCGGCCAGCAGCACGAGCAGCGCGCACAGGGCGCGGGGCGCACGGGTGGTACGGCACATGGATCGCGGTCCCCCGGTCAGTGCTTGAGGATCTTGGAGAGGAAGTCCTTGGCGCGGTCGCTGCGCGGGGCGGTGAAGAACTCGTCGGGGCTGCGGTCCTCGACGATCCGGCCGTCGGCCATGAAGACGACCCGGTTGGCGGAGGCGCGGGCGAAGCCCATCTCGTGGGTGACGACGACCATGGTCATGCCCTCCCGGGCGAGCTGCCGCATGACCTCCAGCACCTCGTTGATCATCTCGGGGTCGAGGGCGGAGGTGGGCTCGTCGAAGAGCATCGCCTTGGGTTCCATGGCGAGCGCGCGGGCGATGGCGACGCGCTGCTGCTGGCCGCCGGAGAGCTGGGCGGGGTACTTGCCGGCCTGGTTCAGCAGGCCGACGCGGTCCAGGAGTTCACGGGAGCGCCGGTCCGCCTCCTCCTGGCGCCGCCGGCGCACCTTGACCTGGGCGAGGGAGACGTTCTGCAGGACGGTCTTGTGCGCGAAGAGGTTGAAGGACTGGAAGACCATGCCGACCTCGGCGCGCAGCCGGGCGAGGGCCTTGCCCTCCGCGGGCAGCGGCCGGCCGTCGAGGGTGATGGTGCCGGACTCGATGGTCTCCAGCCGGTTGATCGTCCTGCACAGCGTCGACTTGCCCGAGCCGGACGGGCCGATGACCACGACCACCTCACCCTTGCCGACCGTGAGGTCGATGTCCCTCAGGACATGCAGCTCTCCGTAGTACTTGTTGACGTTGCGCAGTTCGATCAACGGATCGACGGCCATCCGCAGCCCCGCTCGCTCTCGGCTGTGTCGGTTGCCGCAACCTATCCAGCCCGCCGTGCGGTCGAGGGACGACACGCACCTTCAGGGCATTAGCCGTATTTACGTCAGCGGGCGGTCCGGGAGTTCGCCGGCGGGCGGCCGGGGCCGGGCTCAGTCCTCGGCGATCTCGGCGTACAGCTGGGACAGTTCGGGGACCCCGCTCACGGCCCACTCCTGCCCGGCCGGCACCACCTCCACCGTCCGCCCGGAGGCGAGCCGTACGACGGGTTCGCCGTCGGAGCGGATCCGCCAGGCGGCGCCGGGCACCGTGCGCACCACGACCGTGCCCAGGTACAGCCCGGCGTCATGGCCCAGCCAGAGCAGCGTCTCGGGGTCGTCGCGCCAGCGCGGGTCCATCTGGTCCAGGGCCTCCAGGGAGGCCGGGGTGTCGTCCAGGCGGACGCCCCCCAGGGCCGCCTGCGAGCGCAGCAGATCGCACTCGGACAGCAGCGCGGCGACCCCCTCGGGATCGGCGGGCGGCGCCGGCTCACCGTTCTTGTCGTGCCGGGGGCCCAGGAACGGAAGACGCATGCCCCCAGCGTGGCATCACACGTCCAGGTCGACCACCACCGGCGCGTGGTCGGAGGCGCCCTTGCCCTTGCGCTCCTCGCGGTCCACGTAGGCGTCCTTGACGGCCTTGGCGAACGGCTCGTTGCCGTACACGAGGTCGATGCGCATGCCGCGGTTCTTCGGGAAGCACAGCTGGCGGTAGTCCCAGTACGTGAACGGCCGGTCGTACTTCAGCGGGCGCGGCACGATGTCGTCCAGGCCCGTCTCGCGCAGGGCGGCGAGCGCGGCGCGTTCGGCGGGGGTGACGTGGGTGGAGCCCTCGAACGCCGTCACGTCGTAGACGTCCTCGTCGGTCGGCGCCACGTTGTAGTCCCCCAGGACCGCGAACGGGCGGCTGCCCCGCGCGTCGCCGTGGACGGCCGCCTTCAGGGCCTCGAACCACTGGAGCTTGTAGGCGTAGTGCGGGTGCTCCACCTCGCGGCCGTTGGGCACGTACACCGACCAGACGCGGACCGGGCCGCAGGTCGCCGAGATGGCGCGCGGCTCGGTCACGCCGTCGTAGCCGGGGTCGCCGGGCAGGCCCTTGACCACGTCCTCGATGCCGACGCGGGAGAGCACCGCCACGCCGTTCCACCGGCCGGTCGCGTGGACCGCCGATTCGTAGCCCAGCTCGCGCAGCTGGTCGAACGGGAACTGCTCCTCGGCGATCTTGGCCTCCTGGAGGCAGAGCACGTCGGTGCCGCTGCTCTCCAGCCAGGCCAGCAGCCGGGGCAGGCGAGCGGTGATCGAGTTCACGTTCCAGGTGGCGATGCGCATGCCTCACAACCTACCCGGAGCCTGTGACAACGGGCTCAGACCTCCGCCGCCGCCCCGGGTGCCAGGCGCTGGTGGTCGGTGCCGCCCAGCCGGCCGAGGTGGCCCTCGTAGATCGGCAGGGCGAGGTCGGTGAGCAGGGCGTCGTGCACGTCGTAGGCGCGCCGCGGGGCGACCTCGCGGACGTAGTCGATCACCTCGGAGATCTTGTTCCAGGGGGCCATCACCGGCACCAGCAGCGTCCGCACCGGGTGGCCGGGGACGGTGAGGGCGTCGCCGGGGTGGAAGACCGCGCCGCCGTCGATCAGGTAGCCGACGTTGGTGACGCGGGGCAGGTCGGGGTGGATCACCGCGTGCAGCTCGCCGTGCACCTGCACGTCGAAGCCGGCGGCGGTGAAGGTGTCGCCGTGGCCGACGGTGTGCACCCGGCCCGGGAAGGCGGCCGTGATCCGCTCGGCGACGGACTCCAGCGTCCAGATCTCGGCGGCCGGGTTGTTCTCCATGGCGGCCCGCAGCCGGAGTTCGTCGAAGTGGTCCGGGTGCTCGTGCGTGATCAGGATGGCGTCCGCGCCGAGCGCCGCGTCCTCCTCGGAGAAGGCGCCCGGGTCGATGACGAGCGTCCGGCCCTCCTTGTCGAGGCGGACGCAGGCGTGGGACTTCTTCGTGAGCTTCATGTCTCCCATCTTCACGCCCGCGCCCACCGTGCGCGGCACTACCCGGCGGGCGTGGTCTCCTCGCGGATGACCCGCTGTGCGACCCGGAACGCGCTGTTCGCGGCCGGCACCCCGCAGTAGACGGCGGTCTGCAGCAGCACCTCGGCGATCTCGGCCGGGGTCAGCCCGTTGCGCAGGGCCGCCCGGGTGTGGGCGGCCAGCTCCTCCAGGTGGCCGCCGGCGACCAGCGCGCTCAGCGTGACGCAGCTTCGGGTACGGCGGTCCAGGCCCGGCCGGTCCCAGATCTCGCCCCAGGCGTAGCGGGTGACGAAGTCCTGGAAGTCCCCGGAGAACTCCTCGGAGTCCGCCAGCGTCCGGTCGACGTGCGCGTCGCCGAGCACCTCGCGGCGGATCTTCAGCCCGGCCTCGTACCGGTCGGACGGTCCGTCGCTCCGGGCCGGTACGGCGGCCGGGGCGATCTCGGCGACCGGCGCGGCCTGCGCCGGCACGATGGGGGCAGGCATCATGGCCATC
>NZ_JACBWZ010000252.1 GCF_013870595.1 Streptomyces sp. WELS2
CGCGCCCTGCGCCAGGCGGTCCGCCGGCTGCCCGGACGCTGCCCGCGCCTGATGGAGGCGCTGCTCTCGCCGAAGGACCTCACCTACCGGGAAATCGCCGGGGAGTTGGGTATCTCACAGGGCAGTCTGGGTCCGGAACGTTCCAGATGTCTTGGTTGTCTGCGGAGATTGCTCACACCGGAGGTTGCGGCCTGCGAAGCGCGGGGATAGGAGTGGGGGACGACAGGCGATCAGGTGAGCGGGAGGCGTGCGCACATGGGCATGAGCGTGACCATCTCGGCGGCGACCGGGCAGGACGCGGAGCAGATCTTCAGGCTCCAGTACCTCTGCTTCCAGAGCGAGGCCGCGCTGTACGGCAACTACCGCATCGACCCGCTCGTGCAGACCCTGGACTCCGTCCGCCAGGAGGTCGCCACCGACTGCGTCTTCGTCGCCCGGCTCGGCGAGGAGGTGGTCGGCTCGGTGCGCGGCAAGGTGACCGAGGACGGCGCGGCGGCCATCGGCAAGCTCTGCGTCCACCCCCGCCTCCAGGGCCACGGCATCGGCGCCCGGCTGCTGCGCGCGGCCGAGTCCGCGCTGGCCGAGCAGCACGGCGCCACCCGCTTCCGCCTCCACACCGGCCACCGCAGCGAGGGCAACCTCCGGCTGTACCGGAAGGTGGGCTACCAGGCGGTGGGCCGGGCCAAGGGCGACGACGGCGTGGAGATGATCGTGCTGGAGAAGGAAGCGGGCGCCTACGTCGCCACGGCGTGAGGACACGCGCCCCGAAAGATGCGCGGGCAACGGCGCGAGCGGCCACGACGGACCCGCACCCGCGCACCCGCCTCAGGCGCCCGCGCGCTCCCGCGCCCTGCGCAGCCAGTACAGCGCGGACAAGGGCAGCAGCACGGGGATGAACACGTACCCCATGCCGTACTCGGACCACACGGTCGCGTCCGGGAACGCCGACGGCTCCACCAGCGTCCAGGTGCCGACGATCAGCACTCCCGCCAGCTCGGCGGCGCAGCACACCAGCGCCGCCCTGCGCGCCGTCTCCCCGCCGCGCACCAGCGTGTACGTGATGAACGCGTACACCACACCCGCCACGGCCGACAGCGTGTACGCCAGCGGGGCCCGGTCGAACTCCGTGGCGATCTGGTACGCCGAACGCGACAGCGCGCCGACCACCATCACCCCGTAGAACCAGACCAGCAGCATGCCCGGCCCGCTGATCAGCCGGGCCGGCTTGTCCTGGACCGCCGTCATCTCAGCCTCCCCAGATGTCGTAGAGCCGTACTTCCAGGACGGCCAGCACCACCCCGGCCGCGGCGACCGTCACCGAGCCCCAGCGGGTCCGCTCGGCCAGCGACATGAACCCCGCGGCCGGCACGCACGCGAACGAGCCCAGCAGATACGCCACGAAGATCGTCGTGCCCTGCTCCGGCTTCCCGCCCCGCGCCAGCTGCACGATCCCGGCCACCAGCTGGACCAGGGCCAGCACCGACACCACGGCCATGCCGATGAAGTGCCAGTCCTTCGTCGGCTGGTCGCGGTAGGCGGCCCAGCCGCACCAGGCGGCGAGCAGGAGCGCGGCGACCCCGGTCACCAGCATCAGGGCGTTGAGCATGCCGTGACCTTATTACGGCCGAAACGTGCCCCGGCCGTCGCCCCCGCCGAACGCCTTAGGGTCGGGACCATGACGATCCACGCGCACGCACTCCTGTTCGACAACGACGGCACCCTCGTCTCCTCCCTCGACTCCGTCGAGCGCTGCTGGTCCCGCTGGGCCCGGGAGTACGGGATCACCGCCGAGGAGTTCGGCCGCGTGGAACTGCACGGGCGCCCGGCCGCCGAGATCGTCGCCGACCTGCTGCCCGCGCACCTGGTCGAGGAAGCGGTCGCCCGGGTCGAGCAGCTGGAGGTCGAGGACGTGCCGAACGGGGGCGTGCGCCTGCTCCCCGGCACCCGGGACTTCCTGGACGCCCTGCCGTCCGACCGCTGGGCCGTGGTCACCTCCGCCACCCGCCGCCTCGCCGAGGCCCGCCTGGGCGCCGTCGGCATCACGCCGAAGGCCCTGGTCTCGGCCGACGACGTCACCCGCGGCAAGCCCGACCCCGAGCCCTATCTGCTGGCCGCCCGGCAGCTCGGCGTGGACCCGGCCCACTGCGTCGTCTTCGAGGACGCCCCCGCCGGACTGCGGGCCGGCCGCGCGGCCGGCATGACCACCGTGGCGTTGGCCACAACCCACCGGGCCGCGGAACTGGACGCCGACCTGGTGGTCGACGACCTGTCGGCCTTGTCCGTACTGGTCACCCACCGGGGCCTGGCGATATCCCGCCGCGGCTGAGACCCCGGCCCGCCCTGTCCGCCGCTGTCCAGCATCCGGACAGCGGCGCCCGTCCGGGACCGCCCGTCTGGTTTACTGATCGCATGACCACGACGAGCTGCCGCACCCTTGCGACCGAGGCGACCATGACGCCCGGTGCTCGTTGTATGTGTCGCCTGATGTGTCGAATGTGCGCCTTCTAGAGGGCCCCCGCATCAGCCGAGCTCGCGCCCCGAAGCGAGACCGTGGCATGTCCGTACGCCCCAGGCCGTACGAGACGAACCCCCCGCTCCATGCCGCAACCGCATGCACCCGTGCCCGGGCACACCCCCGCCCGCGCACTCGACAGTGACGGAAACCCACGTGATCACCACCTCGGGCCTGACCAAGGTCTACCGCTCCCGCGGCCGTGAGGTCACCGCCCTCGACGGCGTCGATCTGCACGTCCGCGAAGGCGAGGTCTACGGCGTCATCGGCCAGTCCGGCGCCGGCAAGTCCTCCCTCATCCGCTGCGTCAACCTGCTGGAGCGCCCCACCTCCGGCACCGTGACCGTCGCCGGGCAGGACCTCACCGCCCTGGCCGGGCGCGGCCCGCGCGCCGGCCGGGAGCTGCGCCGCGCCCGCAGCCGGATCGGCATGGTCTTCCAGCACTTCAACCTGCTGTCCTCGCGGACCGTGCAGGACAACGTCGAGCTGCCGCTGGAGATCCTCGGCAAGTCCGGCAAGGAGCGCTCCCGCAAGGCCCTGGAACTGCTGGACCTCGTCGGCCTCGCCGACAAGGCCAAGGCCTACCCCGCCCAGCTCTCCGGCGGCCAGAAGCAGCGCGTCGGCATCGCCCGCGCCCTGGCCGGCGACCCCAAGGTGCTGCTCTCCGACGAGGCCACCAGCGCCCTCGACCCGGAGACCACCCGCTCCATCCTCCAGCTGCTGCGCGACCTGAACCGGCAGCTGGGCCTGACCGTCCTGCTCATCACCCACGAGATGGACGTCGTGAAGTCGATCTGCGACTCCGCCGCCCTCATGGAGCGGGGCCGGATCGTGGAGTCCGGCACCGTCAGCGAGCTGCTGGCCACCCCGGGCTCCACGCTGGCCGCCGCGCTGTTCCCGGTGGGCGGCGAGGCCACCGGCGCCGACCGGACCGTCCTCGACGTCACCTTCCACGGCGAGAGCGCCACCCAGCCGGTCGTCTCCCAGCTCGCCCGCACCTACAACATCGACATCTCGATCCTCGGCGCCGCCATCGACACCGTCGCCGGCCTCCAGGTCGGCCGGATGCGCATCGAACTGCCCGGCCGCTACGAGGACAACGTGGTCCCGATCGGGTTCCTGCGTGAGCACGGCCTGCAGATCGACGTCGTGGGCCAGGACGCCCCGCTGGTGAAGGAAGGTGCCAAGTGACCTGGTCGGAGATGCAGCCGCTGCTGTCGGACGCGTGTAGCCAGACCTTCACCATGGTGCTCTGGTCCACCGTGATCGCCGTCGTCGCCGGTCTGCCGCTCGGCATCCTCCTGGTCCTCACGGACCGGGGCGGCCTGCTGCAGAACGTCCTCGCCAACAAGGTGATCGGCCAGATCGTGAACATCGGCCGGTCGATGCCGTTCATCATCCTGATGGTCGCGCTGATGACCTTCACCCGCTGGGTCACCGGCACCACCATCGGCACCACCGCGGCCATCGTGCCGCTCGCCATCGGCGGCATCCCCTTCTTCGCCCGCCTGGTCGAGACGGCCGTGCGCGAGGTCGACCAGGGACTCGTCGAGGCCGTGCAGTCCATGGGCGGCAACACCTGGACGATCGTCCGCAAGGTCCTCGTCCCCGAGGCCCTGCCCTCGCTGATCGCCTCCACCACCACCACGATCATCGCCCTCATCGGCTACTCCGCCATGGCCGGCACGGTCGGCGGCGGCGGCCTCGGCGACCTCGCCGTCCGCTACGGCTACCAGCGCTTCGAGACCGAACTGATGTGGATCACGGTGGCGATCCTCGCCGTCGTCATCTCCCTCATCCAGTTCGCCGGCGACTTCGCCGCCCGCTCCCTGTACCGCCGCGGCGCCCGCTCCGGCCCGGCCCCCAAGCTCCGCCTGCTGAAGGCCAAGGAGCCCGCCGCGGCCGAGGTCGGCAAGGTCGCGTAACGCACCGGACCGGCAAGGCCGCGCCAGGCACCCCAGGCTCCCCGGCCACTCGTACCCGGGGTCGCACCACCCTTAAGGAAAGGCACTTTTCGTGCGTAACACCGCCAAGCTCACCACCGCCGTCCTCGCCGCATCGGCCCTCACCCTCGGGCTGACCGCCTGCGGCTCCGACAAGGACTCCGGCTCCCTCGACTCCAGCGGCCCGCTGATCGTCGCCGCGAGCCCGACCCCGCACGCCGAGATCCTCAACTTCGTCAAGGACAAGCTGGCGAAGAAGGCGGGCCTCGACCTCGAGGTCAAGGAGTTCACCGACTACATCACGCCCAACACGGCGACCGAGGACGGCTCGGTGGGCGCCAACTACTTCCAGAACCAGCCGTACCTCGACGACTTCAACAGCAAGCGCGGCACCCACATCGTGCCCGTCGTCACGGTGCACCTGGAACCGCTCGGCCTGTACTCCCACAAGGTCAAGAAGGCCGACGCCCTCAAGAGCGGTGCGACCGTCGCCGTCCCCAACGACGCCGTCAACGAGGCCCGCGCCCTGAAGCTGCTCGCCGCCAACGGGCTGATCACCCTCAAGGACGGCGCCGGCAACGAGGCCACCCCGCGGGACATCACCAAGAACCCCAAGAACCTGAAGTTCAAGGAGGTCGAGGCGGCCCAGACCCCGCGCTCCCTGGACGACGTCGACGCGGCCGTGGTCAACGGCAACTACGCCATCTCCGCCGGTCTGAAGCCCGCCAAGGACGCCCTCGTCCTGGAGTCGGCGAAGGGCAACCCCTACGGCAACTTCCTCGCCGTGAAGAAGGGCAACGAGAAGGACCCGCGGGTGACCAAGCTCGCCAAGCTCCTCACCTCGCCCGAGGTCAAGAAGTTCATCGAGGACAAGTACCAGGGCTCGGTCATCCCGTCGTTCTGAGCCGCCGAGGGGGACTGACGCCATGCGCACGTCCGTCGCCGCCGTGGTGACCCTGGCCCTCGGCCTCGGCCTCACCGCCTGCGGCTCCGGCACGGACTCCGGCAAGGGCGGTGGCAAGGACGACACCCTCGTCGTCGGCGCCACCGCCGTCCCGGCCGGCGAGGTGCTCACCTACATCAAGGATCACCTCGCCGCCAAGGCCGGCCTGAAGCTGGAGATCAAGGAGTTCACCGACTACGTCCTGCCGAACACCGCCCTCCAGGAGGGCGAGCTGGACGCCAACCTCTACCAGAACCAGCCCTACCTGGACGACTTCAACAAGTCCAAGGGCACCGACCTGGTCCCGGTCGTCAAGCCCTACCTGCCGCCCATGGGCGTCTACTCGCACCGGGTCAAGGACATCACCGGGCTCGCCGACGGCGCCACCGTCGCCGTACCCAACGACGTCACCAACGAGGGCCGCGCCCTGAAGCTGCTCGCCGCCGGCGGTGTCATCAAGCTCAAGGCGGGCGCCGGCACCGACGCCTCCCCGGGGGACGTCACCGACAACCCCCGGCACCTCAGGTTCAAGGAGCTGGAGGCCGCCCAGCTGCCCCGCTCGCTGGACGACGTGGACGCCGCGGTCGTCAACAACAACTACGCCCAGGACGCGGGCCTGAGCCCCGCCAAGGACGCGATCCTGCTGGAGTCGGCGAAGGACAACCCCTACGCCAACCTCCTCGCCGTCAAACGCGGCCACGAGGACGACCCGCGGGTGAGGAAGCTCGCCGGCCTGCTCGTCTCACCCGAGGTCCGGGCGTTCATCAAGGACAAGTACCACGGGTCCGTCCTGCCCGCGACCGGCGGCTGACGGCACGCACACCGGGTACGGCGACGCACGGGGTCCCCTCCCTCGCGAGGAGCGGACCCCGTCGTGCGCTTCGGTGGTTTCATGCTGCATGCTGGGCAGTTCAGCGGACCTGACGGCCCTGACGGTCTTCCGAGGAACTTCCGAAGGTTACGGAGCGGCGCATGACGAGCACCTTCCCCAACATCTCCATCAGCACGGAGCGGTTGGTGCTGCGTCCCCTCGACGAGGACGACGTGCCCGCCCTGGTCGAGATGATGAACGACGAACAGGTCGTCGCCTGGACCAGCGTCCCCCACCCCTACACCGAGGCCGACGCCCGCCAGTGGATCACCCGGCTCGCCCCCGGGGAACGGACCGAGGGCCGCGGCATCGTCCTCGCCGTCACCGAGTTCCTCACCCAGCGGCTCGTCGGCCTCGTCCACCTGAAGAACACGGACTGGCGCGTGCGCTCCAGCGAACTGGCCTACGTCATCGCGCCCTGGGCCCGCGGCGAGGGGTACGCCTCCGAATCGGCCCTCGCCATCGCCCAGTGGCTCTTCCACGACCAGGAGTTCGAGCGGCTGGAACTGCGCACCGCCGCCGACAACACCGCCTCCCAGCAGGTGGCCCAGAAGATCGGCTGCATCAGCGAGGGCGTACTGCGCAACGCCTGGATAGCCCGCGCCCGGACCGAGGACGGCACCTGGGCCCGGGTACGCACCGACGTCATCGTCTGGAGCCTGCTGCCCGAGGACCTCGCCGGGGTCGGCGAGCAACCGGCCGACGCGAGTGGTTTCACCTCGTACTCGGACTGGAACTGAGTCCTTCCGCACTCCACCAGGTACGCTCACGGAGCCCGCGCACCGGGCTCCCTCCCCGAAGACCCGCGCAGAACCACTGGAGACTGACGACGATGGCCGACCGGGTCACGGTGATCGGCTGGGACGGCTCGCCGCTGACCGCCGCGGCACGGGGCGCACTCGGCGCCGCCACCCTCGTGGCCGGAGCCGCCCACCACCTGGCGCTGCCCGAGGTGCCGCCCGCCGCCGAACGCATCCGCCTCGGCAGCCTCCCGCTGGCCGCCCGACGCATCGCCGCCCACCGCGGCACCGCCGTCGTCCTCGCCGACGGCGACCCCGGCTTCTTCGGTGTCGTACGCACCCTGCGCGCGCCCGAGTACGGCCTGGAGGTCGAGGTCGTCCCCGCCGTCTCCTCCGTCGCCACCGCCTTCGCCCGGGCCGGCATGCCCTGGGACGACGCCCAGGTGGTCGTCGCCCACCCGCGCACCCTGCGCCGCGCCGTGAACGTCTGCCGCGCCCACGCCAAGGTCGCCGTCCTCACCGCGCCGGGCGCCGGCCCCGCCGAACTGGGGCTCCTGCTGGAAGGCGTGCACCGCACCTTCGTCATCTGCGAGGAACTGGGCACCGAACGCGAACAGGTCAGCGTCGTCACGTCCGACAAGGCCGCCGACCACACCTGGCGCGACCCCAACGTCGTCATCGTCATCGGCGGCCCCGCCGGTGCCGGGGAGGGCGGCGGCTGGATCGCCGGCCGCGCATACCGTCACCGCCAGGAAGCGACTGCG
>NZ_JACBWZ010000253.1 GCF_013870595.1 Streptomyces sp. WELS2
CGTGGCGGGCAGGAGGGTACGGGCTGAAGCGGCGGCTCGGTACCGGCGGCGAACCCGACGGCATCGGCGGTCCTCCCACACGACTGCTGAGCTGACGGGCCCGGCGGTAACCCCACGGCCGGGGCTTCCGCGGACCGGGCGGCGCCCCCAGGGCCGGTGAGTCCACGGGCCCAAGGGTCACCGCACGGACGGCCCGGGCCACGCCCCAAAGCCCGTGAGCCCACCGGCCGGGGCGGACGCCTCCCCATCCGTCGGCCCGGCCGACGCGACCTCCAAGCCCGCGTGACCACGCCGGCCAGTTCAAGCGATCCCATGGTGTGCACCGGCCCGCCGCCCCAGACCGGTCACCCCACCGGCACCGCCCTCACCCATATCCCGTCCGGGGTCAGATACCTGTCGACCCTCAGGCCCGCCTCCGCCAGGGCCGACTCGAACTGTTCCTTGGTCAGGGGCCTGGAGAGGAAGGTCTGGGTCCAGACCGCGTCCGGGAACACATACTCGGCGTGGACCGAGTGCACGTCCTCCCCGGCCGGCTCGACCGAGGTGATCCGGACGGTGAAGCCGCTCGGGTCGACCCGCTCTCTGGGCACGTTGGTGTGGTAGTCGGAGCCCTCCCGCTGGATGAGCACGCAGCCGCCCTCCGCCACATGCCGGGCGCAGGTACGCAGCAGGCCTCGGCGCACCTCCTCGTCACCGGCGTGCACCAGGAACGACGCGAGCATCACCGCGTCGAACGTCTCGCCGAGGTCGAGGGTCTCGATGGGACCGCATATCGTGCGCGCCCCGCGCACCCGGGCCAGCATGGCGGCGGACTCGTCCACCGCCGTGACCGTGAAGCCGCGCTCCAGCAGTGCGTGGGTCACCCGGCCGACCCCGCTGCCCAGCTCCAGGATGTGCGCTCCGGCCGGCACCGCGGCGGCGATGACGTCCGGTTCGTCCCCCACCGGCAGCCGTGCGTACAGCTCGACCGCGCAGCCGTCCGGGGTGATCACCCCAGGCCCCGTGCCCCCGTATCCCTCACGCATCCCGATCTTCATGCCCGGACAACGGCCCACGCCCGTACGCCCGTTCCCCTGCTGCCCTGATTCACTCCTTCGAGTTATTCAGGCCGGAACGGGAACCATCCGCGCCCGACCTGCCGGCCGCCACCACCCCGCGGATGCCCGGCCGAGCCGAGTGGTGGTGCGGACCGGGGCCGAAGAGTACGTTGCAAGGAGGAGTGATGGTCCGATGCGTACGGGCAGTGAACCGGCGACCGCGCGCAGTGCCCTGCGGGCGCGGTTCTGGCTGAGCCTGTGGGGGCTGGGCTGGACGGCCCTCGGCACGGTGGCCTTCGCGCTGGCCGGGCGGCCCGGCTGGGCGGCGGCGTGCGCGGCGCTGTGGCTGGTGACCACCGTCGACCTGGCCGTGATCATGCGGCACATCCGGCAGGGCCCGCACTACCAGCCGGGCCGCGACGTACCGCCGTACCAGCCGCCGGAGGACGGGCCACCGTACCCGGGCCCGCCGAGGCACCGCCCTCCGGGCGGACGGCCGTACCGCCGGTGGCCCGGCCCCCGGCATCCCTGAGCGGGACGGGCACCCGCCCGGGCGTCACGCGTCGAAGCGCGCCGCCTCCAGGTACCGCGGGTTGGGGTCCAGCGCGGCGGCCAGCCGGAAGTGCCGCTTGGCCTGGTCGGGACGGCCCTGGCGTTCGTAGGTGCGGGCCAGGGCGAAGTGGGCGAACGCGTTGTCCGGCTCGCGTTCCAGCACGATGGTGAACTCCAGCTCGGCGGGACGCAGTTGGGCCGCGGCGAAGAAGGCACGCGCGCGCAGCAGCCGGGCCGCCGTGTTCTCGGGGTGCGCGGCGATGACTCCGTCGAGCAGCTTCACCGCGCCCCGCGGGTCCCGCGCGTTGAGCAGTTGCTCGGCGGCACGGAAGTCGATGACATGCGTTTCCGGAGTACGTCCGGTGGAACCGCTGGTCTCGGGCACGGCTGAGTCCTTCCCTTGCTCCAGCGGTTCAACGCCCCGGAGCGGTCGGCTATTCCGCGCCGGCGCTCCCCCGCGCCCGGCGGGCGAGATCGGCCCACACCTCGGCGACCCGCTCGCGCAACGCGTCCAGGGGGACGTCGTTGTCGATGACGATGTCCGCGATCTCCCGGCGCTGCTCGCGCGTCGCCTGCGCGGCCATACGCGCGCGTGCGTCCTCCTCGGTCATCCCGCGCAGCCGTACCAGCCGGTCGAGCTGCGTCGTCGGGCTCGCGTCCACGACGATCACGACGTCGTAGAGCGGTGCGAGGCCGTTCTCGGTGAGCAGGGGGACGTCGTGGACCACCACGGCGTCCTCGGGCACCGCGCTCTCCAGCTCGCGGGAGCGGTCCCGGACCAGAGGGTGCACGATCGCGTTGAGGACGGCGAGCTTCTCCGGGTCGGCGAACACGATGGAGCCGAGCCGGGGCCGGTCCAGGCCGCCGTCGGCGGCGAGGACGTCCGGGCCGAAGGCCTCGACCACGGCGGCGAGGCCGGGGGTGCCCGGCGCCACGACCTCGCGTGCGACGCGGTCCGCGTCGATCAGGACGGCCCCGTGCTCCACGAGCAGCCGCGACACCTCGCTCTTGCCGGCGCCGATCCCGCCGGTCAGGCCCACTGTCAGCATGAGCGGAAGCCTAGACGCCCGGCCAGGGGGCCGTTGCGGCAGGTGCCCGCCGGCAGCCCGCTCCCCCGCCTCAGCCGTCGCCCTCCCGCTCCGCCAGGAACTTCTCGAACTCCCGCCCGATCTCGTCGGCCGACGGGATATCCACGGGCTCGGCCAGCATGTTGCCCCGGGTCTCGGCACCCGCCGCCGCGTCGTACTGGTGCTCGAGTCCCTGGACCAGCGCGGTCAGTTCCTCGTCGCCCTCCCGGATCTGCCGGTCGATCTCGGTCTGGGTGCGGTGGGCGTCCGTGCGCAGCGCGTGGGCCACGCCGGGCAGCACCAGGCCGGTGGCGGCCGTGACGGCCTCCAGGACGGTCAGCGCGGCGTCCGGGTACGGGGAGCGGGCGATGTAGTGCGGGACGTGCGCGGCGACGCCCAGGACGTCGTGGCCGGCCTCCATGAGGCGGTACTCGACCAGCGACTCGGCGCTGCCGGGCACCTGTGCCTCGTCGAAGGGGCTGCGGTGGCCGGGGACGAGGTCGGTGCGGTTGCCGTGCGGGGTCAGGCCCACCGGGCGGGTGTGCGGGACGCCCATGGGGATGCCGTGGAAGTTCACGGACAGGCGCACGCCGAGCCGTTCCACGATCTGGCGCACCGCCGCCGCGAACCGCTCCCACTCCACGTCCGGTTCGGGGCCGGACAGCAGCAGGAAGGGGGCACCGGTGGTGTCCTGGACGAGGTGTACCTCGATGGCCGGGGTCTCGTAGCCGGTCCAGCGGTCCCGCTTGAAGGTCAGCAGGGGCCGGCGGGCCCGGTAGTCCACGAGCCGGTCGTGGTCGAACCGTGCCACGACCTGGTGGGGCAGTGAGTCGAGCAGCCGGTCGACGATCTGGTCACCGGTCTCGCCCGCGTCGATGTATCCGTCGAAGTGGTAGAGCATGACAAGGCCGGCCGACTCCTGGGCGAGCGCCATGTCCACCACGGCGAGGCCCTTCGGCTCCCATGCGTACAAACCTTGCGGATCAAGCACTGTGACCGCTCCTCCTCGTGTTCGTCATGGACAACGCGCCCCGGAACAGCGGAATTCCCGCCACCCGCGGCTCGTCGGGGATCTCCTGCGGGGCGATGCCTTGACGACCCGTCACTTGGTCCGTACCTTCACGGGCGTCGAGTTCACGGTGAAGATCGCCGTTCACGTAGGGGACTCACGGGAAGGCACCTCCGATGCGCATACGCACGCCGCTCACCTCCCTGCTCGCCACCGCTCTCGCCGCCGGCGGCCTGGCCGCGTCCACCGGACCGGCCACGGCCGCCGGCACCGTCGAGGTCACGACCGCCGCCCAGCTGAAGACCGCGCTCGCCGCCGCCCGGCCCGGTGACACGATCCACCTGGCGGACGGCACCTACACCGGCAACTTCAAGGCGACCACCCCGGCCACGGCCTCCGCCCGCATCACCCTGACCGGCTCCCCGGGCGCCGTGCTCACCGCCGGCGGCGGCTACGGACTGCACCTGAACGGCGCCTCCTACTGGACGGTCGGCGGTCTGACCGTGACCGGCGGCCAGAAGGGCATCGTGGTCGACGCGGCCAGGGGCGTCGTCCTGGACGGTGTCACGGTGCACGGCCTGGACATGGAGGGCGTGCACTTCCGCGACTCCAGCGCGGACGGCGTGATCGAGAACTCGAGGATCTACGACACCGGGAACGACGGCCGGGGCATGGGCGAGGGCGTGTACGTGGGCACCGCGAACACGCTGTCCGACCGGAGCGACCGCGTGCTGATCCTGAACAACACGATCGGCCCGGACGTGGGCGGCGAGAACGTCGACATCAAGGAGGGCACGACCGGCGCGCGGATCGTCGGCAACACCTTCGACGGCAGCGGTCTGACGGGTGCCAACTACGACGACTCCTGGGTCGACGTGAAGGGCAACGACGTCCTAGTCCAGGACAACACCGGCACCGCCACCACCAATGACGGCTACCAGACCCACACCCAGCAGTCCGGCTGGGGCTGCGGCACGGTCTTCAAGGGCAACAAGTCGGCTCTGACGGGCGCGACCGGCGCGACCCGCCTGGCGATCGACGTCACCAACTACAGCGCCACCTGCCCGGCCACGGTCTACGGCACCAACACGGTGACGGACGGCAAGGGCCTGACCAACATCCCGGTCACTCCCTGAGGCGGGGGCCGGCCGCGCCCGCCCCGGAAAACCCTGAGGGGCCGCACCTCGGAAGGTACGGCCCCTCAGCCACTATCGGCTAAGCCTCAGCGGCTGCGATCAGCTCTGGCCGCCGGCCAGCTTCTCGCGCAGCGCGGCCAGCGCCTCGTCCGAGGCCAGCGCGCCGGAGGTGTCCGCACCCTCGGAGGAGTACGAACCGCCACCCGCGGCCGGAGCCGCACCGGCGGCGTCGCCACCCTCGGCAGCGGCCTGGGCGTCCGCCTCGCGGGACTTGATGACCTGCTGCTGGTGCTGCTCGAAGCGGGTCTGCGCCTCGGCGTACTGGCGCTCCCACTCCTCGCGCTGCTTCTCGTAGCCCGGCAGCCAGTCGTTGGTCTCCGGGTCGAAGCCCTCGGGGTAGATGTAGTTGCCCTGGTCGTCGTAGGACGCGGCCATGCCGTACAGGGTCGGGTCGAACTCGACCGCCGTCGGGTCGGCACCGAAGGACTCGTTGGCCTGCTTCAGCGAGAGGCTGATGCGGCGACGCTCGAGGTCGATGTCGATGACCTTGACGAAGATCTCGTCGTTGACCTGGACGACCTGCTCCGGGATCTCCACGTGGCGCTCGGCCAGCTCGGAGATGTGGACCAGACCCTCGATGCCCTCGTCCACGCGGACGAACGCACCGAACGGTACCAGCTTCGTGACCTTGCCGGGCACGACCTGGCCGATCTGGTGGGTGCGGGCGAACTGCTGCCACGGGTCTTCCTGGGTCGCCTTCAGCGACAGGGAGACGCGCTCGCGGTCCATGTCGACGTCGAGGACCTCGACGGTGACCTCCTGGCCGACCTCGACGACCTCGGACGGGTGGTCGATGTGCTTCCAGGACAGCTCGGAGACGTGGACCAGACCGTCGACGCCACCCAGGTCCACGAAGGCACCGAAGTTGACGATCGAGGAGACCACACCGGAACGGACCTGACCCTTCTGGAGGGTCGTGAGGAACGTCTGGCGGACCTCGGACTGGGTCTGCTCCAGCCAGGCACGGCGGGACAGGACCACGTTGTTGCGGTTCTTGTCCAGCTCGATGATCTTGGCCTCGAGCTCCTTGCCGACGTACGGCTGGAGGTCGCGGACACGGCGCATCTCGACCAGGGAGGCCGGCAGGAAGCCACGGAGGCCGATGTCGAGGATGAGACCACCCTTGACGACCTCGATGACGGTACCGGTGACGATGCCGTCCTCTTCCTTGATCTTCTCGATGGTGCCCCAGGCACGCTCGTACTGGGCGCGCTTCTTCGAGAGGATCAGGCGGCCTTCCTTGTCCTCCTTCTGGAGGACCAGGGCCTCGATCTCGTCGCCGACGGCCACGACCTCGTTCGGGTCGACGTCGTGCTTGATCGAGAGCTCGCGGCTCGGGATGACACCTTCGGTCTTGTAACCGATGTCGAGCAGGACCTCGTCCCGGTCGACCTTCACGATGACGCCGTCGACGATGTCGCCGTCGTTGAAGTACTTGATCGTCTCGTCGATCGCTGCGAGGAATGCTTCCTCGTTACCGATGTCGTTGACCGCTACCTGCGGGGTGGTGGCGGTGGTCTCGGTGCTGCTCGTCATGTGGGAAAGGGCTCCGGTACGGACATTGAAGTCGTAGGTACTGCTTACGCCGGGAGCCCGTTTCGCTCTGCAGAAGCCGGACAGCCAAGGAAGCGCCTCACCATCGCTGGTGTTGGCGCCTCGACAACCGAGGGGACATACAACAGATGCGAGCGCAGCCTGCTACGTCTGAGGTGCGCAGGCCCGCAGCGCAACTTGTAGCATACGGGGGCAGCCGGACAGGGTCAATGCGAACCCTCCCGCGGGGCCCCTCCGGCAGGCTGGACGGAAGAGTACGACGAGGGAGCCGATCATCCAAGAGCCGGAAACGTACGACCCCGGGCGGCCCGAAGGGTTCGAGCCGGAGGCCACCCGGCGTGACGCGGACGTCACGGAAAGCTCACGCGCCAATCGCGGCTGGTGGGACCGGAACGCGGACGAGTACCAGACCGAGCACGGCACCTTCCTCGGCGACGACCGCTTCGTGTGGGGCCCGGAGGGCCTGGACGAGGCGGAGGCCGGGCTGCTCGGCCCGCTGGAGGAGCTGAAGGGCAGGGACGTCCTGGAGATCGGCGCGGGCGCGGCGCAGTGCGCGCGCTGGCTGGCCGCCCAGGGCGCGCGGCCGGTGGCCCTGGACCTCTCGCACCGCCAGCTCCAGCACGCGCTGCGCATCGGCGGCGCCTTCCCGCTGGTCTGCGCCGACGCCGGCGCGCTGCCCTTCACGGACGGCTCCTTCGACCTGGCGTGCTCCGCGTACGGGGCGCTGCCGTTCGTGGCCGACCCGGGGCTGGTGCTGCGCGAGGTGCACCGGGTGCTGCGGCCGGGCGGGCGGTTCGTGTTCTCGGTGACGCATCCGATCCGCTGGGCGTTCCCGGACGAGCCGGGCCCCGAGGGCCTGTCGGTGTCCGCGTCCTACTTCGACCGCACGCCCTACGTGGAGCAGGACGAGCAGGGCCGCGCGGTGTACGTGGAGCACCACCGGACGCTCGGCGACCGGGTGCGGGACGTCGTGGCGTCCGGCTTCCGGCTGGTGGACCTGGTGGAGCCGGAGTGGCCGGCGTGGAACACCTCCGAGTGGGGCGGCTGGTCGCCCCTGCGCGGGAACCTGATCCCGGGCACGGCGATCTTCGTGTGCGAGCGGGACTGAAGCCGTCCGAAAACCGCCCGCGGGAGTCGTCCGGTCACCCGGCGTGTTCATGCGGCCCCCACGCGCGCGTGGGGGCCGTTTTCCCGTCTACGGCACTGGTTTCCCGTCGTACGACACTGGGGGCGTGATCCGTTACGACGCTCTGGACGCGCTGCCCGTGCGCTCCGCCCTGCCCGCCCTGACCGACGCCCTGGAGGGTGAGGGGACCGCCGTGCTGGTGGCGCCGCCCGGCACCGGCAAGACGACGCT
>NZ_JACBWZ010000254.1 GCF_013870595.1 Streptomyces sp. WELS2
CTCGGCGGCACCAGCTCGCCCACCGGGTTCACCTTGCCGACCGCCTGGAACCCCCAGTCGAACAGCTTGGCGGTCTCCTTGTAGACCTCGTTGTGCTCGTGCTTCTCCGGGTTCATCACCGTGACCAGCAGCACCTTGCCGCCGCGCTCGGCCACCCCGGTGAAGGTGGCGCCCGCGTGCGTGGTGTTGCCGTTCTTCACGCCCGCGATGCCCTGGTAGACCGGCACATCACCGTCCCCGCTCAGCAGCCGGTTGGTGTTGCGGATCTCGGTCGGTCCGAACCTGGCGCTGACCGTCGAGCAGTAGTCGCGGAAGTCCTTCTTCTGCAGGCCCGAGCGGGCGATCAGCGTCAGGTCGTACGCCGAGGAGACCTGCTCCGGCGCGTCGTAGCCGTCGGGCGAGACCACGTGGGTGTCCATCGCCTGGAGTTCCTCGGCGTGCTTCTGCATGTCCTCGACGGTCTGCTTCACCCCGCCGTTCATCGCGGACAGGACGTGCACCGCGTCGTTGCCCGACTTCAGGAACACGCCGAGCCACAGGTCGCGCACGGAGTAGGTGACGCCCTCCTTCACCCCGACCACGCTGGAGCCGTCGCCCACCCCCTTCAGGTCGGCCGGGGCCACCTTGTACCGGGTGTCCTTGGGGAACCGGGGCAGCACGGTGTCCGCGAACAGCATCTTCAGCGTGCTGGCCGGGGGCAGCCGCCAGTGCGCGTTGTGCGCGGCCAGCACCTCGCCCGACTCGGCGTCGGAGACGATCCAGGAGCGGGCGGTCAGGCCCTCGGGCAGCACCGGGACCCCGGGAGCGAGGTTGACCTGCGTGCCGGGCATCCCGAGCCGGGCGCCGCCGAGGGTGGACATCCGCGCCGGGGGCGTGGCCGTCGGGCTCGTGGTGGGGGAGGGCGCGGCGAGGGCGGCGGGGGCGGTGACGGCCAGGGAGAACAGCGTGGCGGAGGCGACCAGCAGGGACCCGCGCGCACCCCCGGCACGGGCCCGGACCCCGGACGGCGATACTGGACTCATGAAGCTCAGCCGCCCTGTCTCCTGGTTCCTGCTCGCCTTCGGGGTGTGGAGCTGGGTCATCTGGGTCACTTTCGTCAAGAATCTCGTCAAGGACAGCAGCGGACTGGCCTTCGACGACGGTCACCCGACCGCGTACTTCTGGGTGCACCTGCTGCTGGCGGTCGTTTCCTTCGTATTGGGGACGGTCATCGGAGTCATCGGGTTGCGCGGAGTGCGCGCACTGCGCCGAAACTCATAGCGGGCACACGCGAACCCCCCGCGTCCTGGAGGACGCGGGGGTGTTCGGGCTGGGGCTGATCCGCTCAGTCGGACTTCTTCTGGCCGGCCCTGATGATCTGCTCCACGTCGAGGGCGACCTCGGCACCGACCGAGTCGGGCAGGGTGACCGTCTCGCCGGGGGCGTGCACGCGGTGGCTGGTGTACTCGCTCCCGTCGGGTTCGGTGAGCACGTGGAGTCGCTGGTGCTTGCGGTCGACCACCATGTACACGGGCACCTTGGCCTCGGCGTACGCACCGGCCTTGGTCTTCAGGTCGTCCCGCCAGTTGCTGGAGGTCACCTCCAGGACGAGGCGGAAGCAGACCGGGTCGTAGGCGTTGTTCTCGATGAAGTGGTCGTCGATGTCTGCGTCCACGACCACCAAGTCGGGGATGCAGTAGTCCTCGGCGCCGGTGGGGAGCTTGATCGCGACGCTCTGGAGGACCTCGGTCTCGCCATCATCGAGGCCCGCGGCGATGAAGGGGCGCATGAGCTTGGTCAGAGCGCGGGCGTGCGGGGCATCCGGTGAAGGGGTCACGAGGAGATGGCCTCCGATGATCTCGACGCGGTAGCCCGGATGGCGCTCCATGATCTCGTCGGCGATGGCCGTCAGGGAGAACGGCTCGTCGGCGTCGAAGGGCTGCTCGACGGATGCGGCGGACATCGCGTGCCTCCTAGGGGCTGGTGTCGAGAGCATCATCGTAGGCAGTCCCCGGACCGCGTGTCCCGTTCCCGCGCCCTCACCCGAAAGTGATCACCCGCTCTCCCGCCCCCCGCGCCCAGGGTCCGGCAGGACCCTCGTCATGCCCGGCAGGAAGTCCGTGAACAGCTCGTGGACCTCCATGACCAGCGGCCGCAGCGCCCGGAAGCGGGCCAGGGCGACCCCGCGCGCGGTCAGCCGGGCCCCGCGCCGGGCCAGCCGGTAGCTGCGCTCGCGGTTCTCCGTGCGGTCGAAGATCCAGTACAGCACCAGGCCCATCTGCGACAGCCACATCAGCTCCGGCAGGACGTCCCGCAGCTCCGGGGCCACCTTGGCCTTGGAGCCGGCCAGCACCTCCCGGTGCACGCCGATGGCCTGCTCGCGGGCGTGCTCGCTCTCCGGGGAGAAGGGGCTGAGCGGGCTGTCGGGGTCGGCGGCGTTCTTGAAGAACTGCACCGCGAACTCGTGGTACGGCCGGGCGATGTCCAGCCAGGTGGTCAGCACGCCCGCGAGCCGTGCCTCCAGGTCGGTCTCCCGTTCCAGCACCGACCGGACCGCCGCCTGGTGCTCGGCGGCGATCCGGTCGTAGAAGCCCTGGATCAGGTGTTCCTTGCCCTCGAAGTAGTAGTAGGCGTTGCCGACCGAGACCCCGGCCTCCTTGGCGATGGCCCGCATGGTCGTCTTGTCGTAGCCGCGCTCCTGGAACATCCGCATCGCGGTCTCCAGGATCAGCGCGCGGGTCTGCTCGGACTTGCTGCTGTGGGGGCCGGCCGCCTCGGGGCCGACATTCTTCGCGGGCACGGTAGAAGAGCCTAACGAGTGGCCCCGGCGGGCCTGGCCCCGAGGACCGGGAGCACCACGCGGGGGCCCGGCCGCTCAGCTCCTGCGGGCCAGGGCCGGGCGCTTGGTGTAGTCCGTGAAGCCCAGGACGTTGCCCCAGGGGTCGGCGATCTCCACGGTCCAGCCGGTGGCGCCCTGGGCGATCTCGTCCAGCGGCAGGATCCCCGCGGCGGTCAGCTCGCGCGCCGCCGCCCGGGCGTCCGGCACCTCCAGCCAGATGCGCGGCGAGGGCCAGTGCGGCGGCCGCCGGCCCAACCCCTCCTCGGCGCACAGCAGGATGCCGGGTGTCTCGGCGCCGACCTTCAGCAGCGCGATGCCGGCCTCGTCCAGCCGGAAGCCCACGGTGAACCCGGCCCGCTCGTAGAAGGCGACGGCCTCGCCGAGGTCGCCGACGGGGAGCAGCACGTTGTCGAAGCCGAGCAGTTCGTACGACTCTTCGTCTGACATGTCGTCACATTAGGATCCCGGCTCCCGGGAAGCGAGGAGCCCCACCGCAGCGGACTGCGGTGGGGCTCGGCGAAGCCGCCTCGGCGGGTCAGTAGCGGCGCGTGATGAGGGCGCGCTTGACTTCCTGGATGGCCTTGGTGACCTCGATACCGCGCGGGCAGGCGTCCGTGCAGTTGAAGGTCGTGCGGCAGCGCCACACGCCGTCGCGGTCGTTGAGGATCTCCAGGCGCTGCTCGCCCGCCTCGTCACGGCTGTCGAAGATGAAGCGGTGGGCGTTCACGATCGCGGCCGGACCGAAGTACTGGCCGTCGTTCCAGAACACCGGGCAGGACGAGGTGCAGGCCGCGCAGAGGATGCACTTCGTGGTGTCGTCGAAGCGCTCGCGGTCCTCCGGGGACTGGTAGCGCTCGCGGGTGGGCTCGTTCGTCTCCTTCACGACCAGGAACGGCATGACGTCCCGGTACGCCTGGAAGAACGGCTCCATGTCCACGACCAGGTCCTTCAGGACCGTCAGGCCCTTGATGGGCTCGACCGTGATCGGCTTCTCGGGGTTGATGTCCTTGATCAGCGTCTTGCAGGCAAGGCGGTTCTTGCCGTTGATCCGCATCGCGTCCGAGCCGCAGATGCCGTGCGCGCACGACCGGCGGAAGGTGAGGGAGCCGTCGATGTCCCACTTGATCTTGTGCAGGCCGTCGAGGACCCGCTCCTTGGGGTCGATCTCCAGCTGGAAGTCTTCCCAGGTCGCCTCGGCCGAGACCTCCGGGTTGAACCGGCGGATGCGGAAGGTGACCGTGATGTAGGGGGAGTCGGCGAAACCGGGCTCGGGCCGGCCGGCCGCGTCCGCCTTGTCCAGGACAGGGGTAGCCATCAGTACTTACGCTCCATCGGCTGGTAGCGGGTCTGGACGACCGGCTTGTAGTCGAGACGGACGGTTTCCGAGCCGTCGGCGCCGACCTCGCGGTACGCCATGGTGTGGCGCATGAAGTTGACGTCGTCGCGGTTCGGGTAGTCCTCGCGGTAGTGACCGCCGCGGGACTCCTTGCGGGCGAGGGCCGAAACGGCCATGACCTCGGCCAGGTCGAGCAGGTTGCCCAGCTCGATCGCCTCAAGGAGGTCCGTGTTGAAACGCTTGCCCTTGTCCTGGATCGCCACGTTCTTGTAGCGCTCCTTGAGCTCGGCGATCTTCTCGACCGCCGTCTTGATCGTCTGCTCGGTGCGGAACACCATGACGTTGGCGTCCATGGTCTCCTGCAGCTCGCGGCGCAGGGTCGCCACCCGCTCGTTGCCGGTGGAGGTGCGCAGCCGCTCGATCTGCTCGACGACGAACGACTCCGGGTCCTCCGGCAGCTCGACGTAGTCGGCCTTGGCCGAGTACTCGGCGGCGGCGATGCCCGCGCGCCGGCCGAAGACGTTGATGTCCAGCAGCGAGTTGGTGCCGAGCCGGTTGGCGCCGTGCACGGAGACACAGGCGACCTCGCCGGCCGCGTACAGACCCGGGACGACGGTGGTGTTGTCCGCCAGGACCTCACCCTCGACGTTCGTCGGGATGCCGCCCATCGCGTAGTGCGCGGTCGGCTGGATCGGGATCGGGTCCGTGTACGGCTCGATGCCCAGGTAGGTCCGCGCGAACTCGGTGATGTCCGGCAGCTTGGCGTCCAGCTGCTCCGGCGGCAGGTGGGTCAGGTCCAGGTACACGTGGTCGCCCTCGGGACCGCAGCCGCGGCCCTCGCGGATCTCCGTGTAGATGGAGCGGGACACGACGTCACGGGACGCCAGGTCCTTCATGACGGGAGCGTACTTCTCCATGAAGCGCTCGCCGTCCTTGTTGCGCAGGATGCCGCCCTCGCCGCGGGCGCCCTCGGTGAGCAGGATGCCCATGCGCCAGATGCCGGTCGGGTGGAACTGGAAGAACTCCATGTCCTCCAGCGGGAGCCCGCGCCGGTAGACCGCCGCCTGGCCGTCACCGGTCAGGGTGTGGGCGTTCGACGTCACCTTGAAGAACTTGCCGCAGCCGCCGGAGGCGTAGATGACGGCCTTCGCCTGGAAGACGTGGATCTCGCCGGTTGCCAGCTCGTAGGCCACCACACCGGCGGACCGCTTGACGCCGTCGACCTCGGTGATCAGCTGGTCCAGGACGTAGAACTCGTTGAAGAACTCCACGCCCTCCTTGACGCAGTTCTGGTACAGCGTCTGGAGGATCATGTGGCCGGTGCGGTCCGCGGCGTAGCAGGACCGGCGGACCGGGGCCTCGCCGTGGTTGCGGGAGTGACCGCCGAAGCGGCGCTGGTCGATGGTGCCGTTCGGGGTCCGGTTGAACGGCAGGCCCATCTTCTCCAGGTCGAGGACGGCGTCGATGGCCTCCTTCGCCAGGATCTCGGCGGCGTCCTGGTCGACCAGGTAGTCACCTCCCTTGACCGTGTCGAAGGTGTGCCACTCCCAGTTGTCCTCCTCCACGTTGGCGAGCGCGGCGGCCATGCCGCCCTGCGCGGCGCCCGTGTGGGAGCGGGTGGGGTAGAGCTTGGTCAGGACCGCGGTGCGGCTGCGCTTCGTCGCCTCGATGGCGGCGCGCATGCCCGCGCCACCGGCGCCGACGATGACGGTGTCGTACTTGTGGATCTTCATGATTCTCGCAGCCCCGTGCCTAGCGGATGTTCGGGTCGAAGGTGAAGATCACCAGCGTGCCCAGCAGGATGGTGAACACCGTGGCGGTGTAGAGCAGTGCCTTCAGCCACAACCGGCTGGTCGGCCGCTCGGCGTAGTCGTTGATGACCGTGCGCAGGCCGTTGGCGCCGTGCAGCATCGCCAGCCACAGCATCACCAGGTCCCAGACCTGCCAGAACGGCGACGCCCAGCGGCCGGCCACGAAGGCGAAGCCGATCTTGGAGACACCGCCGTCCAGCACCAGCTGGATCAGCAGGTGGCCGAGGACGAGGACGACCAGCACGATGCCGGACAGGCGCATGAACAGCCACGCCGCCAGCTCGAAGTTGCCCCGGGTCGACTTCGGGGTCTTCTTGGTGCGCTTGCGCGGGGCCTCGATCAGCGGGGCCGGGTGGTCGACGGTGTAGACGGGCGCGCCTTCCACGGGGCCGACTCCGGAAGCGGGGGTTTCAGTCGTGGACATCGGCGTCAGCTCCCAAAGAGTGCACGGTACGCGTGGCCGAGGACCGGGTAGATCGCACCGGCCATCAGGACGATCCAGACACCCATCACGGTCCAGAACATCTGCTTCTGGTAGCGCGGGCCCTTCGACCAGAAGTCGACGGCGATGACCCGCAGGCCGTTGAGCGCGTGGAAGAGGATGGCGGCGACGAGGCCGTACTCCAGCAGCGCGACGATCGGCGTCTTGTACGTGGCTACGACCTTGTCGTAGTCCTCGGGGGAGACACGCACGAGAGCGGTGTCCAGCACGTGAACGAACAGGAAGAAGAAAATGAGGACGCCGGTGACTCGGTGAGCCACCCAGGACCACATTCCTTCCCGGCCGCGGTACAGCGTTCCAGCCGGCACGGAAGAACCCTCCGGGTGCGGGGACTAGGGCCGCGCCGGCTTCTCTGTCGGTCGGGCCCGGCCGGGTACGGTCCACCGGCCCCCAGCATCGTAGCGAGGCGACGCGCTGTGCCTGACGGGGGGCCTGTCGGTGTGATCAAAGTGGCACGCGGTTGGGCTAGCCCGGTGTGGTGTGTCCTGTTATCTGCCGGGTGCGGGCGCGTTGTGGCTGGTCGCCCGGTTCCGCTTGCCCCTGAGAAATGCCGCGATTCTCCCTTTCGCGAGGCGCCTGAGCTGCTCCGCCGCCACCACCCGCTCGTCCTCCGGATCGTTCGCCAATCGTGATCGGATCGCCTGGAGGAGGTGGTCGATGACCTCGTCCGCGGGGACGTCGCCCAGGTAGATGATGAACGTGTGGCCGAATCGGGCCTCGTAGGCGGCGTGGGCGGCGCCGAGGGCCATGTGGGCCGCCGAGTAGGTGTCCTCGGGAAGCTCGGGGAGGCACTCGCCGGCCAGGGCCTCGGCGAGGTCGGCGGGGGAGAGGTCGTACGTCGCCTCGTCCGCCGCGGCCAGCAGCGAGTCCAGGTCGGGGTAGGGGCGGTGCGCGGCGATCCGGTCGGACCAGCGCGGGCTGCGCAGGCAGTGCAGCAGCAGGGCGCGCGCCTCGTCGGCGGACGCGGTGTTGAAGGCGTCGAGCGGCTTGGGGAGAGAGGGCAGATGGTGGGCGGGCAGCGTGGGTCCTCGCGTCACGTGTGGTGCGGCAGGGGATTCTGTGAAGGATGTGAGTGTCGTCAGGCTATCGAGAGTGGTCATACGGTGTCTGAGCGATAACGGAATTTCACTCGAACGGCAGAGTTTCGCTTCGCACGGCTGACCGCTGAACCGGGGATCGGTCGTACGTTGGCAGGGTGACCCAGCACAGGCACAGGCGCCGGGGACCGGCGCGGCAGGTGGTACGGAAGCGAGCGGTGATGGCCGTCGCGTTCGCCGGGACGGTCGCGCTCGGCA
>NZ_JACBWZ010000255.1 GCF_013870595.1 Streptomyces sp. WELS2
GCCGACGCGAGCAGGGCGGCGGGTCTCCCCGTAATCCTCATGCCGGGGATGCTTCCCCGCGGACCGCCGCCGGACTCCCCTCGGCCGTGGAGCCGCCGCCGGGTGACGCGGGATGGCCTAGGGGGTACGCGTCCTACGGGGCGCACGCGTCGTACACGTCGCACCGCGGAGGCGGCCATGACACGCGAGTCGGAATCGGGTCTGCCCATCGAGCCGGTCTACGGCCCGGCCGACCTGGCCGGCTGGGACCCGGAGCGCGAACTGGGCGAACCGGGCGCGTACCCGTTCACCCGGGGCGTGTACCCCACCATGTACACCGGCCGCCCCTGGACCATGCGCCAGTACGCCGGTTTCGGCACGGCGGCCGAGTCCAACGCCCGCTACCGCCGGCTGATCGCCCACGGCACCACCGGCCTGTCCGTGGCCTTCGACCTGCCCACCCAGATGGGCCACGACTCCGACGCCCCCCTGGCGCACGGCGAGGTCGGCAGGGTGGGCGTGGCCGTCGACTCGGTGGAGGACATGCGGGCGCTGTTCGACGGCATCCCGCTGGACCGGGTCTCCACCTCCATGACGATCAACGCCCCGGCGGCCCTGCTGCTGCTGCTGTACCAGCTGGTCGCCGAGGAGCAGGGCGTCGGCGCGGACCGGCTCGCCGGCACGATCCAGAACGACGTGCTCAAGGAGTACATCGCGCGCGGCACGTACATCTTCCCGCCCAAGCCGTCCCTGCGGCTGACGGCGGACATCTTCCGCTACTGCACCGCACGGACCCCGAGGTGGAACACGATCTCCATCTCCGGCTACCACATGGCCGAGGCGGGCGCGTCCCCCGCGCAGGAGGTCGCCTTCACCCTCGCCGACGGCATCGAGTACGTCCGTACGGCGATCGCGGCCGGCCTGGACGTGGACGACTTCGCGCCCCGCCTGTCCTTCTTCTTCGTGGCCCGTACGACGCTGCTGGAGGAGGTCGCCAAGTTCCGCGCGGCGCGCCGGATCTGGGCGCGGGTGATGCGTCACGAGTTCGGCGCGCGCGACCCCAGGTCGTGGATGCTGCGCTTCCACACCCAGACGGCCGGGGTGCAGCTGACGGCCCAGCAGCCGGAGGTGAACCTGGTCCGGGTCGCCGTGCAGGCCCTGGCGGCCGTCCTCGGCGGCACCCAGTCCCTGCACACCAACTCCTTCGACGAGGCGATCGCGCTGCCCACGGAGAAGAGCGCGCGGCTGGCGCTGCGCACCCAGCAGGTGCTGGCCCACGAGACGGACGTACCGGCGACGGTGGACCCGTTCGCCGGCTCCTACGCGGTCGAGCGGATGACGGACGGTCTGGAGGAGGCCGTGCTGGACCTGATGCGGAGGGTCGAGGAGATGGGCGGGGCGGTCGCGGCGATCGAGCGGGGCTTCCAGAAGGCCGAGATCGAGCGGAACGCGTACCGGATCGCGCGGGAGACCGAGTCCGGTGACCGGGTGGTCGTCGGCGTCAACCGGTTCCGGCTCGAAGAGGAGGAGCCGTACGCGCCCCTGCGGGTGGACCCGGCGATCGAGGCCCGGCAGTGCGAGCGCCTGGCCCGGCTGCGGGCCGGCCGGGACCGGCGGGCGGTGGCGGCGGCACTGGACGCGCTGCGCACGGCCGCCGAGGGGGAGGACAACGTGCTGTACCCGATGAAGGAGGCGCTGCGGGCCCGGGCGACGGTGGGCGAGGTGTGCGGGGCCCTGCGGGAGGTCTGGGGGAGTCACGTCCCGTCGGACACGTTCTGAGCGCGCGGTGCGCCGGGGCCGGCCGGGCAGCCCGCGTACCGCTCCTCGGAACGCACGGTCCGTTGTCGTACCCGCGTGCGACACTCCCTCCATGTTCGGCGTCATCGACCTCCCCACGTACCTCGCGGGCCTGATCCTGATCGTGCTGCTGCCCGGCCCCAACTCCCTCTACGTCCTGTCCGTCGCCGCCCGCCGCGGCGTACGGGCGGGGTACACCGCGGCGGCGGGCGTGTGGTGCGGGGACACCGTGCTGATGACCCTGTCCGCAGCCGGGGTGGCCTCCCTGCTCCAGGCCAACGCCGTGCTGTTCGCCGTCGTGAAGTACGCCGGCGCCGGATATCTGACCTGGCTGGCGATCGGCATGCTGCGGGCGGCCCGGCGGATGTGGCGGACCCGCCGGGAACCGGCCGCCGAGGAGACGGCGCCCGCGAAGGCCGCCGACGAGCGCCCCTTCCGCCGCGCCTTCGTCGTCAGCCTCTTCAACCCCAAGGCGATCCTGTTCTTCGTCGCCTTCTTCGTGCAGTTCGTCGACCCGGACTACGCCTACCCGGCCCTCTCCTTCGTCGTCCTCGGCACCTTCGCCCAGGTGGCGAGCTGCCTCTACCTCAGCGCCCTCATATTCGGCGGTACCCGACTCGCCGCCGCCTTCCGCCGCCGTCGGCGCCTGTCGGCGACGGCCACGTCGGCGGCGGGCGCCCTGTTCCTGGGCTTCGCGGTGAAGCTGTCACTGGCGAGCGCGTGACGCCACGGCCGGACGGTCAGGCGCGTGAAGAACCCGGTGTCCGCGGGCTTTTCAGGGCCTTCCTCAGTCGGGGGCCGAATGGTTCCTCCACGAAGCGGTGGATCAGCCAGGCCAGGGCCAGCATGACGGCGACCGTCGTCACGAGGACCGGCCACGGGGGCAGGGCCAGGGTGTGCCGCAGGACGCGGATGACGAACCAGCCCAGGTGCTCGTGGACCAGATAGAACGGGTACGTCAGGGCGCCCGCCGTGACCAGCCAGGGCCACTCGGCCCGGCGGGTCCAGCCGAGGGCGACCGCGGCCACGGCGGCGAAGGCGAGGGTGACGAGCAGGAGGACGACGTAGGGGCTGCGCACCCCGCCGGCGCCCTCGTGCCACAGGCCGCGGGTGGCCGTGTACTGGCCGAGCAGCCAGGACGTGGCCACGATCCCCCACGGCAACAGGCCGCCGCCGAAGCGGTGGACGAGGTACAGGGCGAGGCCGCCGATGAAGAACGGGGCGTACTCGGGCATGACCAACCGGTCGAGGAACTCGTTGCCGGCACTCCGGCAGAGGACGGCCGCCAGGGTCCATCCGGCGCAGAACAGCACCACCCGGCGGTAGGTGACCCCGCGCGCGACGACCAGCAGGGCGAACAGCGCGTAGAAGCGGACCTCCACCCAGAGCGTCCAGCACACCCCCAGCACCCGGGGCGCGCCCATCGGCTGCTGGAGCATCGTCAGGTTGACCAGGAACTCGTCCGGCCGTACGGCGTGGACGACGGCCGGCAGGGCGAGGGAGGCGGCGGTGACCAGGACCAGGGCCACCCAGTAGGCGGGGTAGAGGCGGGCGACCCGGGAGCGGAAGAAGTCACCGAGCGTGCGGCCCCAGCCGCTCATGCAGATCACGAAACCGCTGATGACGAAGAAGAACTGCACGCCCAGACAGCCGTAGACGGCCACCTGGGACAGCGTCGGGAACAGCCGGGACGGCTCCTGGTGCCAGGACTGGGCGACCGTGCCGCCGCGTCCGGCGTAGTGGTAGAGGCAGACCATCAGCGCGGCGAGCAGCCGCAGCCCGTCCAGGGCCGGCAGCCGGCTTCGGCGTCGGCCGGGGGCCGGGCCGGCAGCGGGGGAGCGGGGGGTGGTTCTCTCCGGGGCGGGGGCGGGAGGGGAGACGGTGGGCGATGAAGCAGACATGGTGTCCGGCGCCTACCCGACCATGCGCTGATCACATGGGAATTGTTGTGAACATCCCCGGAGTGAGCGACCGCCCCACCGTCACCTGGACGAAAGACGAACGTAAGGAAGCGGGCCCGCCCGCCGGCCCGCCACGGACGGGACGGGCGGTCAGCGGCGCACGGACCTGCGCAGACTGCGCGCCTTGCGGGCCACACGGCGGACCGTGGCGTTGCGGGGGATGAACGCCATCTGGACGGGCAGCCCGCCCGGCAGCGCCAGCGCGGTCAGCCGCCGGCGCTTGAAGTAGCGGAGTATCCCGTCGTTCAGGTGCGCGGTGAGGTACGCCTCGGTCTCCTCGCGCAGTCCCGGCAGGATCTTCGGCTGCATCGCGAAGCCGACCGCACGCACCAGCCCGCCCAGTTCCGCCACGTCCATCCCCCCGCGCCGCCCGGTGACCGCGGCGTGGTCGGCCAGGTCGGGCAGCAGCGCGTCGACGATGGTGACGGGGACCCGGTTGCTGTTCTCGAACGGGGTCAGCCGCTCCAGCAGCAGTTCCGTGCCGACCCGCGCGACGGGCAGGCCGTACAGCGCGGAGGCGGTCAGCAGAGCGGTGGAGAAGCAGCCGACGACCAGCGCGGGACGCATCCGCTGGTACAGCACCTCGGCCAGGACCGGTGTGCCGAGGACGGTCAGTTCGACACCGAGCTTCTCCGCCTCCCGCTCCAGGGAGCGGGTGAAGCGGGCCGGGGCGGAGGGGTGCGGCTTGAACACCACCCGCCGGTGGCCGAGCCCGGCCGCGCCCCGCACCATCCGCGCGTGCAGGTCCTCCTCCTCCTCGGGGGTGAGGATGTCCAGCGCGGACAGGTACTGACCGAGCACCAGCGCGGGCTCCTCCACCCGCGGCAGGTCGTCACCGCAGGAGGCCAGTCCCGACAGCGTCTTGAGGACGGCGGGCGTCGGCACGGTCTCCGCGGGCACGCCGAACTCGGTGAGCAGCACCGGCTTCAGGCCCGGCACCAGATCGAGATGGAGCACGCGCTCCACCCGGGTGCCGACCAGCGGATCGATCTTGTTCCGGGTGGGGCCGTAGCTCATCAGACCGTCGGCGTAGACCGTGACCGGGGCGCCGGTGAAGATCTGCGCGAGCGCGAGCGACGGGTTGACCTGGATCGACTCGACGGCCAACTGCACGTCGTCGTCGCCGAGCCGCCACTCGTGCCGCAGGAAGCGCTCCCACAGGGGCATGTCGTCCACACGGGGGGACCAGCCGCCCGGGTGGAAGGGGAAGATGGTCTCGTTGTACGAGATCACGTCGTCGAAGCGGTCGCGCAGCTGCTCGAATCCGGGCGCCTGGTCCAGGGCGGGCGTCGTCTCGGGCGTGGCCGCGTTGTTGCACACCAGCAGGATCCGCCGGTCGGCGCGGTCGAAGCAGCCGGAGTCCAGGGCGGCGGCGAGCGTGGCGGTGCCGTACAGCGTCGACGCCTGGAAGATCTGGGTGGTCACGCGGCGGCTCCAGCGGCGACGGGACGGCGGCGCAGCCGGCGCAGTTTGGTGGCGCGCTGGAGGTCCATGGAGTCCAGCGCCTCGTCCAGCACGGCCTGCGGCATGCGCCGCAGCGCGGCGGCACTCATGGATGTCAGTTTCTTCGCCACCGCGGGCTCGAACCTCTCGATGGATCCCAGGTGATGGGAGATGATCGCGCAGTAGGTGCGCACGGCCTTCGGCAGCAGGGCGGCGGCGTCCTTGTCCGCCGCGGTCTCCGCGATCACCTGGTCGAACGCGCGGATGAAGTCGAGCTGCCGGACATCGCCGATCTGGGTGAGGGACGAGGCGACCCCGCGCCGGTAGAACACGCCGAGCAGGTTGACCACGGCGAAGGACTCCGCCTCGCGGTGCAGCCGCCAGATCCACGGCCGGTCCTCGGCCGTGCGCAGCCCGTCGGTGAAGTGCAGCAGGCCCCGGTCCAGCAGCCGGCGGTGGTAGATGCCCGCCCAGGCGAAGGCGTAGTCGACGGAGGTCGAGCGGTCGGCGGGCAGGATCACCTGCCGCGGGTCCAGCACCACATTGCGCCGGCCGACCGGCACCCGGTGCACACTGCGCGCCCGCGCGGTGCACTGCACATGGTCGGTGCGCAGGAAATCGCAGCCCAGGTCCTCGATGGCGGTCAGCAGCCGCTCGTAGTAGCCGGGGGCGAGCCAGTCGTCGCCGTCCAGGAACGTCACGTACTCGCCGCGCGCACGGTCTATGCCGGTGTTGCGGGCGGTGGCGAGTCCCCCGTTCCGCTCGTGCCGGACCAGGACGGCCCCGGGTAGTTCCCGTTCCGCGTGCGAAAGAATGTCCGGTGTCCCGTCGCGCGAGCAGTCGTCGACGAGAATGAATTCGAAGTCGTCGCGCGAGTTGGCACCGAGGCTCCTCAGTGTGTCCGGCGCGTATTGCTGCACGTTGTAGAACGGCACGATGACGGAGAGCTTGACCACGTCAGGGACGTTAGGGTGCGGCCCGTCATTCGTCTTGACGACTTCCTTGATACGAGGTGAACGAAGCGTGGCGAAGTCGTTAACCAGGCTTTTTTCGGGGGCGATAACGTCCTGATTCGCTTTCAGGTGATGTGCTGTTAACCGTTTGTTGTATTCCGGTTGGGCGGTTCCTCTCCCACGCTTCCTAGCGTCTTCGACGTGCCAGCAAGTGCTACGAAGTCCCTGCGGGTCGCCGTCCTGGCGGACTCCGACACCCGGTGGAAGTGGGGCGCGCTCACCGCGCGCCGGATCACTCCGCCGGCTGCCGAGGTCCGGCTCGACGGCTACCTCCTGCGCGGACGCGCCACCCCGACCGCCCGCCAGCTGGATGAGGTCGGCGTCCGCGCGGACTCCCTGCGCGAGGTCACCGGCGTCGAGTTCCTGCGCGAGATGGGCGAGGCGGCGCCCGACGTCCTCGTCCTCGCCCTGGTCGGCGGCGGCGTCCAGGCGATGCTGCACGGGCTGCGCGCCGCCTGGGGCTCCGGGAAGCGGCCCGTGGTCGTCACCGGCTACGTCGGCGTCGTCTACGAGAAGCTCGCCGACGGACTGCTGCTGCGGCACGGCGCCGACCTCGTCCTCGCCAACTCCCGCCACGACGCGGACCGGTTCCGGGCCGTGTACGAGGGCGTGGGCGCCGACGCCTCCTCCGTCACCGAGGTCGCGCTGCCCTTCCTCGGCGGGGCGCCGTACACCGGTGAACACGACCCGTACACCGTGGTGTTCGCCGCCCAGCCGTCCGTGCCGGACAACCGCCGCGACCGCACCTACCTGCTGGACCGCCTCATCGAGCACGCCCGCCGCCACCCCGAGCGCGAAGTGCTGCTCAAGCTGCGCTCCAAGCCCGGCGAACACACCACCCACATCGAGGAACTGCCGTACCAGAAGCTGGCCCAGGGCAAGGACCTGCCCGCCAACCTCCGCCTGGTCTACGGCCACATGGGGGAAGTCCTCGACCGTACCGACCTGCTGGTCACGGTCAGCTCCACGGCCGCCCTGGAGGCCCTGCACCGCCGCATCCCCACCGCCGTCCTCACCGACCTCGGGGTGCGCGAGGTGCTCGGCAACCACCACTTCACCGGCTCCGGCTGCCTCGCCTCCTGGGAGCAGCTGGACGCCGGGCACCGGCCGGTGCCGGACGAGGAGTGGGTGGCCCGGCAGGGCGTCGCGGCCGGGGGTACCCCCTCCGGGGGAGGCTCCTACGCCACCGCCTTCGACGCGGCCCGCGAACGCGTCGCCAAGCTGCTCGACCGGCCCGGCGGACTGCCGCCCCTCGCCCCCTACTACACCCCCGAGACCGCGCCCGGCTATCTGCCCGGCATCCTCGCCCGTCACCACCTCGGCCCCGACGGCGTCCCGCTGCCCGGCGCGCCCGCCGCCGACAAGTCGCCCGGCCCCGTCCGGCAGATCGTGCGCCGCGCCGCCCGCGGCGCCTACCGGCACGGCGTCCAGCGGGTCGCCCCCGTGATCCGGCGGATGGGCGAGCTGTGACCCCATCGCAAGGAGTAGAGCCCATGTTCCACTCGGAAGCGGACCCGGGCGCCTCGGTCCGCCGGGTGCTCGCCGTCATCCCCGCGCGCGGCGGCTC
>NZ_JACBWZ010000256.1 GCF_013870595.1 Streptomyces sp. WELS2
CGGGATCCCGGCGCCGGGCGCGGACGGGCTGGACCCGACCGATCTGGTCGTACGGCAGCTGGAGGTGCACACCGTCTTCGGGGCGCCGCCGGACGCCTGGGCGCACGCCGTGCGGGTGTTCGGCGCCGGACTGCTGGACCCGCTGCCGCTGGTCACGCACGAGGTGCCGCTGACCGACTTCCCGCGGGCGATCGAGCTGGTGGGGGCCGGCGATCCCGCCGTGGGCAAGGTGCTGCTCCGCCCCTGACCGTACGCCGGCCGGGGGGTGCCCTGACCACGCCCCGGCCGGCGTACCTCCACGCTCCTCCCGTTACCCAGAGCCGCGACCCTTGTCCGATATACCGAACACGAAGGACAGCTTGTGACCGACGCTTCCGCCCCGGCAGCCCGCAGGCCCGGCGAGCAGGTGCTCGCCGCTCTCGGTCTGGGCGCGCCCGCCCTCGACCCCGCCGACGCCTCCGTCCACACCTTCCCGGGCGGCGGCCGCTGGCGCACCGAGATCCCCTCGTGCGAGGGTCCCGAGGCGCTGGCGGTCGTCCTCAAGGAGGCCTCCCGCCTGGACGTGCCGATCCACCGGATCAGCCAGGGCAGCGGCGTGTGGATGCTCACCGACGCCGAGATCACCGAGATGGTCGAGGCCACCGCCGAACGCGACATCGAACTGTGCCTGTTCACCGGCCCGCGCGGCACCTGGGACATCGGCGGCTCGGTGCGCTCCGACTCCCGGGGCGCCGGACTGCGGGCCCGGGGCCACGACGCGGTCGCCGGCTGTGTGGAGGACGCCGTCCGGGCCACCGAGCTGGGCGTCAAGTGCCTGCTCGTCGCCGACGAGGGCGTGCTGTGGACCCTGCACCGGGCCCGCACCGCCGGCATCATCCCGGCCGACACCACGCTGAAGGTGTCCGCGCTGATCGGCCCGGTCAACCCCGCCTCGTACGCCGTGTACGAGCGGCTCGGCGCCGACTCCGTCAACGTGCCCAGCGATCTGACGCTGGACCACCTCACCGAGATCCGGCGCGTCTCCGGCGCCCCGATGGACATGTACATCGAGGCCCCGGACGACCTCGGCGGCTACATCCGGATGTACGAGGTCGCCGAGCTGATCCGGCGCGGCGCCCCGCTGTACCTGAAGTTCGGTCTGTCCAAGGCGCCCGGCATCTATCCGTGGGGCCGCCACCTGCGGGACGTGACCCTGGAGACCGCCCGGGAGCGGGTGCGGCGCGGCCGGCTCGCCCTGGACCTGCTCGCCCGGCACGGCGCGGACGGCGACATGGCGCCGCTCGGCTCCCGGCTGCCGGGGACCCTCCACCGCTTCCCCGTCGAAGCTTCCACCCCTCTCAACGACGAGAACGACAAGGACTGATCCCCATGCGCAACCGCAGAGCCGCCCTCGCCTCGATAGCCGGCGCCGCCACGCTCGCGCTCACCCTGACCGCCTGCGGCCAGAACAGCGAAGGCGGCAGCAAGGAGAAGTCCGGCGACACCAAGGGCGCCACCATCGGCATCGCCATGCCGACCAAGTCCTCCGAGCGCTGGATCAACGACGGCAAGAACGTCGTCAAGGACCTGGAGGCCAAGGGCTACAAGACCAAGCTGGTCTACGGCGAGGACGACCCGGAGACCCAGGTCTCGCAGATCGAGAACCTCATCACGCAGGGCGTGAAGGGCCTGGTCATCGCGGCGATCGACAACAAGTCGCTGAACAGCGTGCTCCAGCAGGCCGCGGACGCGAACATCCCGGTCGTCTCCTACGACCGGCTGATCCTCGGCACCAAGAACGTCGACTACTACGCCTCGTTCGACAACGAGAAGGTCGGCACGCTCCAGGGCACGTACATCGTGGACAAGCTCGGGCTGGACAAGGGCGCGAAGGGCCCGTTCAACATCGAGCTGTTCGCCGGCTCCAACGACGACAACAACACCAAGTACTTCTTCGGCGGGGCGATGAAGGTGCTCCAGCCCTACATCGACAAGAAGCAGCTGGTCGTCAAGTCCGGGCAGACCCGGCTCAACCAGGTCGTCACCCTGCGCTGGGACGGCACCACCGCGCAGAAGCGCATGGAGGACATCCTCACCTCGTCGTACAAGTCCGGCCGGGTCGACGCGGTCCTCTCGCCGTACGACGGCATCTCCATCGGCATCCTGTCCGCGCTGAAGTCGGACGGCTACGGCTCGGGCAGCAAGCCGCTGCCGGTCATCACCGGCCAGGACGCCGAGCTGGCCTCGGTGAAGTCGATCATCTCCGGGCAGCAGACGCAGACCGTCTACAAGGACCTGCGCAAGCTCGCCGAGGTCGCCGCCACCATGGTGGACGACTCCCTCAAGGGCAAGAAGCCCGAGGTCAACGACACCAAGACGTACGACAACGGCGCCAAGGTCGTGCCGGCCTACCTGCTGCAGCCGGTCAGTGTCGACAAGTCCAACTACCAGAAGGTGCTGGTCGACGGCGGTTACTACACCGAGTCCCAGCTGAAGTGACCCGCCCTTTTCCTACGGAGTGAAAGGCACGACCATGGCGGGACCCGTCCTGGAAATGCGCTCGATCGTCAAGACCTTTCCCGGTGTCAAGGCGCTGTCGGACGTCACCCTGGCCGTCCGGCGGGGCGAGGTCCACGCCATCTGCGGGGAGAACGGCGCCGGCAAGTCCACCCTGATGAAGGTGCTCTCCGGCGTCCATCCGTACGGCACCTACGAGGGGGACATCCTCTTCGACGGGGAGATCTGCCAGTTCCGCGACATCCGGGCGAGCGAGCAGCACGGCATCGTCATCATCCACCAGGAACTGGCGCTGGTGCCGCACCTGTCCATCGCGGAGAACCTCTTCCTCGGCAACGAGCACGCCACCCGCGGCCTCATCAACTGGCGCGAGACCCTGCGGCACGCCACCGAACTGCTGCGCCGGGTCGGCCTGGACGAGCACCCGGAGACCCGGGTCGCCGACATCGGCGTGGGCAAGCAGCAGCTGGTGGAGATCGCCAAGGCGCTGTCCAAGCAGGTCAAGCTGCTGATCCTGGACGAGCCGACGGCGGCCCTGAACGACGAGGACAGCGACAAGCTCCTCGATCTGATCCTGGAGCTGAAGAAGCAGGGCATCACCTCGATCATCATCTCCCACAAGCTCAACGAGATCCGCAAGGTCGCCGACTCGGTGACGATCATCCGGGACGGCCGCTCCATCGAGACACTCGATGTGAAGGCGCCGGAGACCACCGAGGAGCGGATCATCGCCGGCATGGTCGGCCGCGACCTCGACCACCGCTTCCCCGAGCGCACCCCGCACCGGCCGGAGCAGGGTGTCGCACCGGCGCTGGAGATCCGCGGCTGGACCGTGTTCCACCCCATCGACCAGCAGCGCAAGGTCGTGGACGACGTGTCGCTGACCGTGCGCCGCGGGGAGATCGTCGGCATCGCGGGCCTGATGGGCGCGGGCCGCACCGAACTCGCGATGAGCGTCTTCGGGCGGACCTACGGCCGGTACGCGGGCGGCACGGTCCTCAAGGACGGCCGGGAGATCCGTACCAGGACGGTGCCGGAGGCGATCGGGCACGGCATCGCGTACGTCACCGAGGACCGCAAGCACTACGGCCTGAACCTCATCGACACCATCAACCGGAACATCTCGCTGACCGCGCTGGCCAAGGTCGCCAAGCGGGGCGTGGTGGACGAGCACGAGGAACGGCAGGTCGCCGAGGGCTTCCGGAAGTCCATGAACATCAAGGCGCCCACCGTGTTCGAGCCGGTGGGCAAGCTCTCCGGCGGCAACCAGCAGAAGGTCGTCCTCAGCAAGTGGATCTTCGCCGGTCCGGACGTGCTGATCCTCGACGAACCGACCCGCGGCATCGACGTGGGCGCCAAGTTCGAGATCTACACGGTCATCGACCAGCTCGCCGCCCAGGGCAAGGCGGTCGTCTTCATCTCCTCCGAGCTGCCCGAGCTGCTCGGCATGTGCGACCGCATCTACACGATGGCCGCCGGACGGCTGACCGGTGAGGTGCCGCGGGCCGAGGCCACGCAGGAAGTGCTGATGCGCCATATGACCAAGGACAAAGAGGTAACCCGATGAGCACGGATGTGACCGCCAAGAGCCCGGCCCCCGCGCCGCCGGGCGGGAGCGGACCGGCCGCCGGCGGACTGCTCGGCGTGATGCTGGCCGGACTGCGCCGCAACATGCGCCAGTACGGCATGCTGATCGCGCTCGGCCTGATCGTGGTCCTCTTCGCGATCTGGACCGACGGGGACCTGCTGCTGCCGCGCAACGTCTCCAACCTGGTACTCCAGAACAGCTACATCCTGATCCTCGCGATCGGCATGATGCTGGTGATCATCGCCGGGCACATCGACCTGTCGGTCGGCTCGCTCACCGCGTTCGTCGGCGCCTTCGCGGCCGTGCTGACCGTGCAGCACGGGATGTCCTGGCCCGTCGCACTGGTGCTGTGCCTGCTCATAGGCGCCGCCGCGGGATCGATCCAGGGCTATCTGATCGCCTATCTCGGCATACCGTCCTTCATCGTCACCCTCGCCGGGATGCTCCTCTTCCGCGGTCTGACCGAGATCCTCCTCAAGGGCCAGACCCTCGGCCCGTTCCCCGACGGCCTGCAGAAGCTCGGCAACGGCTTCCTGCCCGAGGTCGGCCCGAACACCAACTACCACAACCTCACGCTGCTGCTCGGGCTCGTGCTGATCGCGGCCGTGGTGTGGCAGGAGTTCCGGGACCGCCGCCGCCAGCAGGAGTTCTCCCTGGACGTCCTGCCGACCCGGCTGTTCCTGCTCAAGCTGACCGCGCTGGTCGCCGCGATCCTCGTCGTCACCATGCTGCTCGCCAGCTACAAGGGCACCCCGATCGTGCTGATCGTCCTCGGCGTGCTGGTCGTCGGCTACGGCTACATCATGCGCAACGCGGTCTTCGGCCGGCACATCTACGCCATCGGCGGCAACCTGCCGGCGGCCAAGCTGTCCGGTGTGAAGGACAAGAAGGTCACCTTCTACGTCTTCCTGAACATGGGCGTGCTCGCGGCCCTGGCGGGTCTGGTGGTCGCCGCCCGGCTGAACGCGGCCTCGCCGAAGGCGGGCGTCAACTTCGAACTCGAGGCCATCGCCTCCTCGTTCATCGGCGGCGCGTCCATGAGCGGCGGTGTCGGCACCGTCCTCGGCGCCATCATCGGCGGCCTGGTCCTCGGCGTGCTGAACAACGGCATGAACCTCCTGAGCGTCGGCACCGACTGGCAGCAGGTCATCAAGGGCCTGGCCCTGCTGGTGGCGGTCGGGTTCGACGTGTGGAACAAGCGCAAGTCCGGTTCGTGAGCACCAGAAAGCGAGAGCCGCACCCATGGAACTGAACAGACGCACGGTCATCGCGGGAGCAGCCGCCGCGGGCCTGGCCGCCACCACGCTCGGCGGCACGGCCCACGCGGCCCCGGGAAGGAAGCCGGTGAAGGAACTCTTCGGCACGCTCGCCGACGGCACCAAGGTCCACCGCTGGTCGCTGGAGAACGGCGGCACCCGGATGAAGGTGCTCTCCTACGGCGGTGTCGTCCAGACCCTGCAACTCCCGGACCGGCACGGCCGGTACGCCAACGTGGTCGCCGGTTTCGACAACCTCGCCGACTACGCGGCCAAGAGCCCGTACTTCGGCGCGCTGATCGGCCGCTACGGCAACCGCATCGACGCCGGCCGGTTCACCCTGGACGGGAAGCGGTACCAGCTCGACGTGAACGACGGCGACAACAGCCTGCACGGCGGCTCCCGGGGCTTCGACAAGCGCGTGTGGGACGTCGAGCCGTTCACCGAGGGCACGGACGTCGGCCTGCGGCTGCGCTACACCAGCGCCGACGGCGAGATGGGCTACCCGGGCACGCTGCGCGCGCGGGTGACGTACACCCTCACCCGGCACGGCGACTGGCGCATCGACTACGAGGCCACCACCGACAAGCCCACCGTCGTCAACCTCACCAGTCACGTCTACTGGAACCTGGCGGGCGAGGGCAGCGGAAGCATCGAGGACCACGAGCTGTCCATCGCCGCCGCCCGCTTCGCCCCGACCGACGCCGGCCTCATCCCCACCGGGGAGCTGGCCAAGGTCGCGGGCACCCCGTTCGACTTCCGGCACGCCAAGCCCATCGGCCGGGACCTGCGGACGGGCAACGAGCAGCTGGTGCTGGCCAAGGGGTACGACCACAACTGGGTGCTGGACAAGGGCATCACGGCCCGCCCCGAGCACATAGCGACCCTGCGCGACCCGCACTCCGGCCGCACCCTGAGGATCGCCACGGACCAGCCGGGGCTCCAGTTCTACTCCGGCAACTTCCTCGACGGCACGCTCACCGGCACCTCCGGCCACACCTACCGGCAGGGCGACGCCCTGTGCCTGGAGACGCAGCACTTCCCGGACTCGCCGAACCACCCGGCGTTCCCGTCGACGGTACTGCGCCCCGGCCAGACCTACCGGACCACGACGATCCACCGCTTCGGCGCGTGAAGCCGAGCGCCGGGCAGGTGGGTTGAACACACCAGCCGACACCTCCGTATCCAGGAACGGTCCGCACGGGCCGCGCTCGGATACGGAGGTTTCCTTTTGGCCGGCAACGTCACTTCGCTGTTCCGGGGCGGCGCCGGAGCCGGCCCGGTGGACTTCAGCGTCCCGGGAAACCCGTACTTCCCGACGCCCGGCATGTTCGACGAACTGGCGGCCCGGCTGCGCGAGATCGTCACATCCCGCCCGGATGACACCGACACCGTCACCGCCGGGCTGTCCGCCCTGCTGCGGCTCCCTGCGCGGTGCGTGGCGGTGGGCAACGGCTCGCCCGAACTGATCGCCTGGATCGACCGGTTGCTGGTCCGGGAGTCCCTGGCGGTCCCGGTGCCGACGTCCGGCCGCTGGACCGACCAGCCGATGCGGACCGGCAAGCGGGTCGACATGTTCCCGCTCCAGGAGGCGGACGGCTTCGCCCTCGACCTCGACCGGTACGCCGGCTTCGTGCGCGCCCGGGGCAGCCGGGCGGCCGTGGTCCGCAACCCCAACGACCCCGACGGCGGCCATGTGCGGCGCGAGCGGCTGGTGCGGTTCCTGGACGCCATGGCGGACCTGGACCTGGTCATCGTGGACGAGACCTTCCTGGACTTCGCCGACGCGGAGCCCGGGCCGAGCATCGCCCGGGAGGCCGTGCTGCGCCCCAACGTGATCGTCCTGCGCGACCTCGGCGCGAACCTCGGTCTGCCCGGCGTCCGCCTCGGCTGCCTCGTCGCCAACCCCGCGCTGGCGGGCAGGATCCGCTCCACGCTGCCGCGGCGCAACCTCGGCTCCCTCGCCGGGCACACGGTGTCCATGCTGCGCGACCACGAGCCCGCGTACACCCGTAGCCTGCACCGGCTCCGCGAGGACCGGGCGGACATGAGCGCCCGGCTGTCCGCCCTGCCCGGCCTCACCGTCTACCCCTCCCAGGCCAACTTCCTCTTCGTCCGCCTGCCGGTGGGCGCGGAGGGCACGGCCGTCCGGGACCGGCTGCTCACCGGACACCGGCTCCTGGTCCGCGAATGCGGCGACAAGATCGGCTCCTCCAGCCGCTTCCTGCGCCTCGCGGTACGCCCCCGGGCCGACGTACACCGCCTGGTGCCGGCGCTGGAGCGGGTGCTCTACGACTCCGCTCCCGCCGGCGGCTCCGGCTACACCTCGGGCACGGCGACGGTGGACCGCCTGATCGGGGAGACGAGCGGGGCGGGGCTACGGCCGGCCGGGGCCGGGGCGGGGTCCATGGCCGAGG
>NZ_JACBWZ010000257.1 GCF_013870595.1 Streptomyces sp. WELS2
GACCGTCGTCGCCCTGCTGCTGGCGTTCACCGTCCTGCGGAACCTGCCGTTCGGCGCCTGGCTGCGCCCCTGACCGCACCGGCGAACGGATGTCCACCCAGTGGGACCGCCGTCAACCGGATGCGAAGCCACCGCACTGCTGCGGATACCATCGCAATTGACCACGGGCTTTTCGGAGCCTGAAGGAACCCACCGTCTGGAAGGGGGCCGCTCGCGTGAGTGTGCTCGACGAGATCATCGACGGAGTCCGTGCCGACCTCGCCGAGCGGCAGGCCCGTGTCAGCCTCGACGAGCTCAAGGAGCGCGCGGCCAAGGCCCCCGCCGCCAAGGACGGGGTGGCCGCGCTCAAGGGTGACGGCGTCAAGGTGATCTGCGAGGTCAAGCGGTCCAGCCCCTCCAAGGGCGCGCTGGCCGCCATCGCCGACCCGGCCGGCCTCGCCGCGGACTACGAGGCGGGCGGCGCGTCCGTCATCTCCGTCCTCACCGAACAGCGCCGCTTCGGCGGCTCGCTCGCCGACCTGGAGGCCGTCCGCGCCCGCGTGGACATCCCGGTGCTGCGCAAGGACTTCATCGTCACGTCGTACCAGCTGTGGGAGGCCCGCGCGTACGGCGCCGACCTCGCGCTGCTGATCGTGGCCGCCCTGGACCAGCCGGCCCTGGAGTCGCTGATCGAGCGCGCGGTGTCCATCGGCCTGACCCCGCTGGTCGAGGTGCACGACGAGGACGAGGTCGAGCGGGCGGTGGACGCGGGCGCCAAGATCATCGGTGTCAACGCGCGCAACCTCAAGACGCTGGAGGTCGACCGCGGCACCTTCGAGCGGGTCGCCCCGGAGATCCCCGACCACCTCGTCAAGGTCGCCGAGTCCGGTGTGCGCGGCCCGCACGACCTGATCGCCTACGCCAACGCCGGCGCCGACGCGGTCCTGGTCGGCGAGTCCCTGGTCACCGGCCGCGACCCGAAGGCGGCCGTCGCCGACCTGGTCGCCGCGGGCGAACACCCCGCGCTGCGGCACGGCCGGGGCTGACCCCCGCTAGGCTGGTGCCGATGACTCTCACCCTGACGACCGTGGACCGGCACGCGCGCCTGGCGCGCGGCTGCCGTCCGCGTGGCTGCCGCGCCCCCGCCCGGCGCGTCCACGGCCGTCGCGTGCGGTACGTCATCGGTGACGAACCCGGGCAGGTCAACGGGCGTCGATGGCAGCGCGCCCTTTAGGGGCGCGGGACTCCGTCTGATACGCGGCTACCGCCGCGCGGGCGCGACAAGCCGCATACGGCCCGCAGCCGGCAGACGACCCGAGCCCCACGGCGATCGGTATTTCCCAAGAGACTCACCGTGAGGTTTCCGCATGCCCAGCGAATTCTTCATCCCCGACCCGGAGGGCCGGGTCCCCACCGCCGAGGGCTATTTCGGCGCGTTCGGCGGCAAGTTCATCCCGGAGGCCCTCGTCGCCGCCGTGGACGAGGTCGCCGTCGAGTACGACAAGGCCAAGAACGACCCGGAGTTCGCCCGCGAACTCGACGACCTGCTGGTGAACTACACCGGCCGCCCGTCGGCGCTCACCGAGGTCCCCCGTTTCGCCGAGCACGCCGGCGGCGCCCGCGTCTTCCTCAAGCGCGAGGATCTCAACCACACCGGCTCCCACAAGATCAACAACGTGCTCGGCCAGGCCCTGCTCACCAAGCGCATGGGCAAGACCCGGGTCATCGCCGAGACCGGAGCCGGCCAGCACGGCGTCGCCACGGCCACCGCCTGCGCGCTGTTCGGCCTCGACTGCACCATCTACATGGGCGAGGTCGACACCGAGCGCCAGGCCCTCAACGTCGCCCGGATGCGCATGCTCGGCGCCGAGGTCGTCGCCGTGAAGTCCGGCAGCCGCACCCTGAAGGACGCCATCAACGAGGCGTTCCGGGACTGGGTCGCCAACGTCGACCACACCCACTACCTGTTCGGCACGGTCGCCGGCCCGCACCCCTTCCCGGCCATGGTCCGCGACTTCCACCGGGTCATCGGCGTCGAGGCCCGCCGCCAGCTCCTGGAGCGGGCCGGCCGGCTGCCGGACGCGGCCGTCGCCTGCGTCGGCGGCGGCTCCAACGCCATCGGCCTCTTCCACGCCTTCATCCCCGACGAGGGCGTCCGCCTGATCGGCTGCGAGCCGGCCGGCCACGGCGTCGAGACCGGCGAGCACGCGGCCACCCTCACCGCCGGCGAGCCCGGCATCCTGCACGGCTCCCGCTCCTACGTCCTCCAGGACGACGAGGGCCAGATCACCGAGCCGTACTCCATCTCGGCCGGTCTGGACTACCCGGGCATCGGCCCCGAGCACTCCTATCTCAAGGACTCCGGCCGCGGCGAGTACCGCGCGGTCACCGACGACGCGGCCATGCGGGCACTGCGCCTGCTGTCGCGTACCGAGGGCATCATCCCGGCCATCGAGAGCGCCCACGCCCTGGCCGGCGCCCTGGAGGTCGGCCGCGAACTGGGCCCGGACGGCCTGATCGTCGTCAACCTGTCCGGCCGCGGCGACAAGGACATGGACACCGCCGCGCGCTACTTCGGCCTGTACGACACCGACGCCGAGGTCGCGGCCGACGCCGCCGACACCGCCGAGATCGAGGGGGACGCCAAGTGAGCGGGAACATCCAGCTGCTGTCGGACACCCTCGCGGGCGCCAGGGCCGAGGGCCGTTCCGCGCTCATCGCCTACCTCCCGGCCGGGTTCCCGACCGTGGACGGCGGCATCGAGGCGGTCAAGGCCGTCCTGGAGAGCGGCGCGGACGTGGTCGAGATCGGTCTGCCGCACAGCGACCCGGTCCTGGACGGTCCCGTCATCCAGACCGCGGACGACATCGCCCTGCGCGGCGGTGTGCGCATCGCCGACGTCATGCGCACCGTCCGGGAGGCGTACCGGGCCACCGGGAAGCCGATCCTGGTCATGACGTACTGGAACCCCATCGACCGCTACGGCGTGGAGCGCTTCACCGCCGAGCTGGCCGAGGCGGGCGGCGCCGGCTGCATCCTGCCCGACCTGCCGGTGCAGGAGTCGGCGCTGTGGCGCGAGCACGCCGACAAGCACGGCCTCGCGACGGTCTTCGTGGTGGCGCCGAGCAGCAAGGACGAGCGGCTCGCCGAGATCACCGCGGCGGGCAGCGGCTTCGTCTACGCCGCCTCGCTCATGGGCGTCACCGGCACCCGCGAGTCCGTCGGCACGCAGGCCCAGGACCTGGTCCGGCGCACCCGTGCCACCGGCACCGGCCTGCCCGTCTGCGTCGGCCTCGGCGTCTCCAACCGGGCCCAGGCCGCCGAGGTCGCCGGCTTCGCCGACGGCGTGATCGTCGGCTCGGCGTTCGTGAAGCGGATGCTGGACGCGCCGGACGAGGCCGCCGGCCTCGCCGCGGTCCGCGAGCTGGCCGGGGACCTGGCGAAGGGCGTCCGCGGACAGGCGTGAACACCCAGCCGTGACGGGCCGCTGTCCCGTACCGGAGGATTCGGTCACTCGAACGGGTGGACCTCGGACCGGGGAGGCGCGCTGCGCCTCCCCGGTTCGTTCTGGGGGTGTGAGCGAGAAGAACCGTGACGGAAAGCGCACCGCCCGGGAGCGGCTGGCGGTCGAGCGCGAGAAGCAGAAGGCCGCGGACAAGCGGCGGCGGGCGCTGATCGTGGGGGCGAGCGTCCTCTGCGTCCTGGGCCTGGCGGCGGTGATCGGCGTCGTCGCCGCGAACGCCGGCAAGGACAAGGGCGGCAAAGCGGGCCCGGCCGTGGCCCCCTCGGGCGCGCAGGGCAAGGACAGCCTCGCGATCCCGGTCGGCAAGGACGGCGCCAAGTCGACGCTCACCGTCTGGGAGGACTTCCGCTGCCCGGCCTGCCAGGCCTTCGAGACGGCGTACCGGCCGACGCTCCACGAACTGACCGACGCCGGCGAGCTCCGCGTCGAGTACCACCTGGTCCGGCTGATCGACGGCAACCTCGGCGGCACCGGCTCGCTGCGCGCCGCCAACGCCGCGGCCTGCGCCCAGGACGCCGGGAGGTTCCGCGAATTCCACGACGTGCTGTTCGCGAACCAGCCCAAGGAGACCGACGACGCCTACGCGGGCAACGACAGGCTGATCGAGCTGGCCGGCAAGGTGAAGGGCCTGGACACCCCCGCCTTCCGCGAGTGCGTCCGCAACGGCACGCACGACGGCTGGGTGGACAAGTCCCACCAGGCGTTCAAGTCCGGCGGCTTCGGCGGCACCCCGACCGTGCTGCTCGACGGCAAGAACATCTACGAGGACCGGACGATGACCCCGGCCAAGCTGAAGCAGATGGTGGAGGCGGCCGACCGGGGGTGAGCCGATTCGCACGCCCTGTTATGGACCCGTAGCCGGGCTGCTTGCCCTCCCCATGGCCCGGCACGGTAGCGTCGGTCCTGCCATGAACCTTGCCTACATCCCCAGCCCGTCGCACGGGGTGCTGTACCTCGGCCCCATCCCGCTGCGCGGCTACGCCATCTGCATCATCATCGGCGTCTTCGTTGCCGTCTGGTTCGGCAACAAGCGCTGGATCGCCCGCGGCGGGCAGTCCGGCACGGTCGCCGACATCGCCGTCTGGGCCGTGCCGTTCGGCCTGGTCGGCGGCCGGCTCTACCACGTGATCACGGACTACGAGCTGTACTTCAGCGAGGGCCGTGACTGGGTGGACGCCTTCAAGGTGTGGGAGGGCGGCCTGGGCATCTGGGGCGCGATCGCGCTCGGCGCGCTGGGTGCCTGGATCGGCGCGCGGCGCCGGGGCATCCCGATGCCCGCGTACGCCGACGCCGTCGCGCCCGGCATCGCGTTCGCGCAGGCCATCGGCCGCTGGGGCAACTGGTTCAACCAGGAGCTGTACGGCCGGGAGACCCATGTCCCCTGGGCGCTGCACATCACCTCCGCCGAGGGCGGCCGGGTGCCGGGGTACTACCACCCGACGTTCCTCTACGAATCCCTGTGGTGCCTCGGCGTGGGCCTGCTGGTGATCTGGGCGGACCGCCGCTTCAAGCTGGGGCATGGCCGGGCGTTCGCCCTGTACGTCGCCGCGTACTGCGCGGGCCGCGGCTGGATCGAGTACATGCGGGTGGACGACGCCCACCACATCCTGGGCCTGCGCCTGAACGACTGGACCGCGCTGATCGTCTTCCTGCTGGCCGTGACGTACATCGTGGTGGTCGGCAAGAAGCGGCCCGGGCGGGAGGCCGTGGTCGAACCCGCGCTCGCCTCCGGCGGTCCGGCCGGTGCTGAGGCCGCCGGCGCCGAGGAGAAGAAGGCCGGGAGCACCGAGGCCGTCGCCGACGCGGGGGAGAAGAAGTCCGGGGACGCCGGGGAGCCGGGCGAGGAATCGCCGCAGGACGAGGCGAAGCCGGCCAAGAAGGTCTGACCGCCGGTTCTACGACGCGAGGGCGCCCGGGACACTCCGGGCGCCCTCGCGCATGCGGGCGGTGGCGTACGTGCCCGGGGCCGGTCCGCTCATGTGCCGTACCGGGCCTCGATCTCCGGGCGGTAGGGCATCGACGCCGACGCCCCTGCCCGCTGGACGGAGATCGCCGCCGCGGCGGCCGCCCAGGTCAGGGCCTCGCGTACCGGTTTCTCCTCGGCGAGGGCCACGGCGAGCGCGCCGACGAAGGTGTCGCCCGCGCCGGTGGAGTCGACGGCGGTCACCCGGGGCGCGGGGACCACGAGCGGCTCGGTGCCCCGGGCCAGATACAGGCAGCCGGTCGCCCCCAGGGTGACGACCACCTCCGGCACCAGCTCCAGCAGGGCCGCCGCCGCCTCGCGCGGGTCGGTGCGGCCGGTGAGGGTGACCGCCTCGTACTCGTTCGGCACCAGCAGGTCGATCGCCTCCGGCAACTCGGGCGGCAGCGGCTGGACCGGGGACGGGGTGAGGACCGTACGGACCCCGCGCCGGCGGGCCGCCCGGGCGCCCGCGACGACCGCCGGGAGCGGGATCTCCAGTTGGAGCAGCAGGGCGTCGGCGGTGGCGATCACCCCCTCGTCGCCGGGGGAGAGGTGGTCCACGGTGCCGTTGGCGCCGGGGACGACGACGATCGCGTTGCCGCCCTCGGCGTCCACCACGATGTGCGCGGTGCCGGACGGGCCCTCCACCGTGCGCAGGAAGTCGGTGTCCACGCCGGAGTGTTCGAGGGTGTCGCGCAGCCGCACGCCGTAGGCGTCGGTGCCCACCGCCCCGATCATCGAGACGGTCGCGCCGGCCCGGGCCGCGGCGATCGCCTGGTTGGCGCCCTTGCCGCCGGGCACCGTGCGGAACTCCCGGCCCGTCACGGTCTCCCCGCGCCGGGGTGCCTCGTCGACGTAGGTGACCAGGTCCATGTTGGTGCTGCCGAGGACCACGATATGGGTCATGGGCGGGTCGCCTCCAGGTGCGTGAGGTGGGCGAGGGTGTCGAAGCCGCAGCCGTCGAACTCGGCGATGGCGCCGGCGAGCCGGTTCTTCAGCGGTGCCCGCCAGCGTTCGGGCAGCGCCCCGGGGCTTTCGGCGAGGAGTCCGGCGACGCTGCCGGCGGTCGCGCCGGTGGAGTCGGTGGCCCAGCCGCCGGACACGGCACGGCAGACGGAGCCGGTGAAGTCGCCGTCGGCGTGGGTGAGGGCGGCGGCGATCAGCGCGGTGTTGGGGACGGCGTGGGCCCGGTGGTGGGTGGCGGCGTAGCGGGCGTGGAGTTCGTCCACGACGTCCTCGAAGTCCTCGGTGGTCCGGGCCAGCCGGACGGCGTGGTCGACGGCCGCCGCCAGCCGGGAGCGGGGCGGGACCACCGCGCGGCCGGCCCGCAGGCAGGCGTGGACGTCGCAGGTGCCCGAGGCGGCGGTGGCGATGACGGCGGCGGTGAACATCGCCGCGTAGACGCCGTTGGCGGTGTGGGTGAGGACGGCGTCGCGGTAGGCCTGTCGGGCGGCGGCGGCCGGGTCGCCGGGGTTGGTCCAGCCGTGCATGTCGGCGCGGACCAGCGCGCCCGTCCACTCGCGGAACGGGTTGCGGTGGCGGGCGGTGTGCGGGGGCTCGATGCCGCAGAGCAGGTTGCGGTAGGCGACGCGCTCGGCGGTGGCCGTGCGGCCGGGCGGCAGCTCGTCGAGCCAGAGCCGGGCGACGTCGTCGGTGCCGAAGTCCCGTCCGTGGCGCCGGAGCAGCAGCAGGTTGACGAGCGGGTGGTCGAGGTCGTCGTCCGCGGGCATCCCGTCGATGTTCTCGGCCAGGCAGGTGGTGGCGCAGCGGCGGTCCCAGGGATGGGCGGCGAGGAGCTCTTCGGGTACGCCCTTGGCGGTGAAGTAGCCGGTGAGGGGCCGGTTCCCGGCGGCCGCGGCGAGGGCGCGGATGCCGTCGAGGGAGAGGTGCGCGACGGGTTTGCCGAGGAGACAGCCGATGGCCCGGCCGAGCCAGGCGGCTTCGAGGGCGCGGGGGCCGGGCGCGGTGGCGGACCGTTCGGCGGGCCAGTCGGGGCACAGTGACTCGATACGGGCCAGGTCGGTCGGCTCGTCCTCGGCGAAGCGGCCGGGCAGGTCGGCGAGTTCGTCCAGCAGGTCCTCCGCCAGCAGCCGGAGGTAGCGGGAGACGCCGTGTGCCGACGCGCCGGTCCGCTCCGGCGCGTCCGGGCCGCCGGCCGCCCGCCAGCGTGCCTCGACCGCCTTCGGCTCGCGCCCGTCCAGGCGGGCCTGGCGCAGCTCGTGAACCAGCAGGTCCTCCGGCTGGACCCAGCTCAGACGGAGCACGGGCGGCCCGACCCAGACCGGCGG
>NZ_JACBWZ010000258.1 GCF_013870595.1 Streptomyces sp. WELS2
TCGTGCGTGGGCCTCGGCCGCGGCGGTCAGGGGGTAGGTCTCGGCGACGCGGGCGAAGAGCACGCCCTGGTCGGCCAGGCGGGCCAGGTCGGCGAGGTGGGCGGCGTCGGACCGCACTCCGACGGCCTCCACGCGGATGCCGCGCTCGGAGGCGGGTTCGCTGCCCGGCCACAGGCCGGCGTAGGCGCCGCCGCCGCGGACGGCGGCGAGCGCGGCTGCGCCCAGGACCGCGGTGTCCAGGACACCGTCGAAGGACGCGGGCTCGAAGGTCTCACCGCGGGCCAGGAAGTGATCGGCACCGCGGGCCCGGACGAAGTCCTCGAAGGCCGCGTGCCCGGCCCCGGTGACCTTCAGGCCCCGCTGGTGGGCCAGTTCCACCGCGTGGGCGCCCACTCCGCCGTTCGCGCCGACGACCAGCAGGCTCTGCCCCGGAGCCAGGTCGAGCAGGTCGAGCACCTGGGAAGCGGTTGTGGCGTTCAGCGGCAGAGTGGCGGCATGGACGTCGTCGAGGGAGGCGGGGGACGGAGCGAGGATGCCGGCGTCCACGACGATGTAGTCCGCGTGGGTGCCCAGCGGCTTGTGATGTCCGGTCACCACCGCGAAGACGCGCTCGCCCACCTGCCAGTCGGCGCCGGGGCCGACGGCGTCGACCACACCGGCCACGTCGAAGCCGAGCCCGACGGGTCCCTGGCCGCCGAAGACGCCGGAGCGCATGGCGACATCCACCGGGTTGATCGCGGCGGCCTTCACCTTGACGCGCACCTGCCCCTCGGCCGGCACCGGGAGCGGGTGCTCGGTGATCCCGACGACCTCGGGCCCGCCGAAGCGGGAAACGGTAACGGCGCGCATGGTCATGATGTTCCTCCAGAAGGCGGGCGGGTGCCGCCCGAGCGGCGATGGGGGCGACGTTCTCTCTCGCGGGCGCCGGCGCCGCCCCGCGCGGGGTTAACGCCGGGCCGATGTCCCGTTACGCACCGATGAAGTCGTTACGTACGATTGGTGCGTCAGCCCATGGTGCGTCGCCATGGAGAGGTCTACAAAAGGCACACGCGTGTGCGGAACCGGAAAGGCAGGTGCGTCATGCGGGCCGAAGCGAAGGACCAGCGGGCTGCCGCTCGGTCGGGGCCGTGTGCCCGGTGGCCTGCCCAGCAGGGCGAGACGATCCGGCAGATCGTGGACCGGGCCGGCGACAAGTGGACCGTGCTCGTCATCGGCACCCTGGAACACGGCCCCCTGCGCTACACCGACCTTCAGAACACCGTCACCGGCATCTCCCAGCGCATGCTCACCCACACCCTGCGCCAGCTCCAGCGCGACGGTCTGGTCACCCGCACCGCCTACCCCGAGGTGCCCCCGCGCGTCGAGTACGCCCTGACCGACCTGGGCACCACCCTCCTCGACGCCGTCACCGCCCTCGTCGACTGGGCGGGCACCCATCACGACGAGATCACCGCGAACCGCGCCCGCTACGACAGCGAGGCCACCGCCGGCTGACGCGCGGCGGCCCTTGGACTCACCGAATGCTTCATCCGGCCGCCGAGCCGGCGTGGTCCAGCGTCAAGGCGTCCCCGCTGTTCCGTACCCGCAGCGCACACGGCCCGCCGCGGGTACGAGAACCGAGCGTCCTCGGGCAGGAGCAGCCCCGTGATGCCCTCGCGCTCGCCGTCGGCCGGCTCTTCCATCTCGGCGGCCGGCCGATGAGGCAGGCCGCTCCCTCCAGCACGCCGACGGACAGCACGAACCGTTCCTCGTGGAACCGGAAGGCAGCGGCGTTGGCGGCTGCGGCGACGACGCGGCTCACGGTGCAGACCCTCGCCGCCGGCGGCGAACTCCGGCGGGAGGTGACGTACGGTCGGGAGTCACTACGGCCTTTCCTCCCATGGTCATGCCCCCTTGGCGGTGAGCCGGCCGATGGCCCGGATGACCTGGCGTCGGGTGGCCAGGCGTCGGGCGAGGAAGGCCATCACCCGGTTCATGCGGCCTGCGATGACGCTGGGCGGCGGGTTCTTGCGGTCCAGGGCGGCCAGCGCGGTGCGGACCACGTCGACGGGCGAGGCGAGCCTGGTCCCTCCGGCGGCCTGTGGGGTGCCCACGACGTCGAAGAACTCGGTCCGGGTCGCGCCGGGGGACAGCGCCAGCACCCGCAGACCGGTGCCGCGTGACTCCTCCCACAGGGCCTCGGTGAGGCTGAGCACGAACGCCTTGGTCGCCCCGTAGAGCGCCATGCGCGGGTTGGGCTGGTAGGCGGCCATGCTCGCCACGTTGACCAGTACCCCGCGGCCCGCGGTGCGCAGTCGGCCGATGAAGGCCCGGCTGATGTCGGCGACCGCGGTCACATCGACCGCGATCTCCCGGCGCAGCCGGTCCGGGTCCGCCTGGTGGAAAGGGCCGAAGGTGGCGAACCCGGCGTTGTTGATCAGGCTCGTGACGTGCAGGCCGAGCTGGTCCATCCGCGCGGCCAGCGCCTGCCCGGGGTGTTCCGTGGCCAGGTCCATCTCCACCACGTGCACCTGGACCGGATGCTGTTCGCGCAGCTCGGTGGCCAGCTTCTCGAGGCGGTCCCTGCGACGGGCGACCAGCACCAGGTCGGAGCCGCGGGCGGCGAGCTGGCGGGCGAACTCGGCGCCGAGGCCCGCGCTGGCCCCGGTGATGAGGGTGGTGTGTCCGTGGTAGTCGACGGCCGGCATGGGCATCCTTCTTTCAGTCGCTGCCTTCCTGGCAGTTAATGCCAAGTAGGCGGTCGCTGTCCAGAGGGGTACCCTGGCGTCCATGACGACCTTGTGGGAGCGTTCGCGGCAGGTTGCCGTCCAGGCGATCCTGGATACGGCGGTACGCCTGTTCGCCGAGCAGGGCTACGAGCAGACGACGATCGCGCAGATCGCGCGGGAGGCGAGGATCTCGCAGCGCTCCCTTTTCCGGTACTTCGGTACCAAGGAGGACCTGGTCTGCGGCGACCAGGAGGCGCTGGGCGAGCTGCTGAAACGGACCGTCGAGCAGCAGCCGGCCGAGATGTCCGCCTGGGATGCCCTGCGCGCCGGATTCGAGGTCGTTCTGACCGCCAACCACCCCCCTGAGCGTGCGCTGGAGCTGTCCCGCCTCATCTTCGACACGCCGTCGCTGCGTGCCCGCTACATCGAGAAGCGGCTGCGCTGGCAGGCCGAACTCGTCCCCGTCGTCCGGGCGCGGCTGGGCGACGGCCCCGGCCATCCGGCTCCCGACACGCAGGCCAAGGCGATCGTCGCGACCGTCTTCGCCTGTATCGACACGGCAACCGAACTCTGGGCCGGACATGACGGGCGGATCGACCTGGCAGACCTCTACGACCAGTGCCTCGCGGCGGTGCGGTACCACGGCTGAGGCACGTATCCCCGGCACACCTTCGCGCGGAACCCGACGCCACCGCGCGCTGTCGATCGCAGCGCTCTGAAGCAGGTGGCAAGGGTGAAATGGTGGGCCGGCTTCGACCCCGGCGGGGTTGCCGAGGTCCGCGTTGTCGGACTCAGCGGCCGTGGAGTGCTCGGCCGACTGGTGAGGTGACGCGTCGGGGTCGAAGGCGCCGAAGACGGCGCCCTTGTCGGGGACGAGTCAGTGGCGGGGGCGCCAGCGGGTGAACACGCACTCGCTCGCCTGCGGTGAGGCCGAACGGCAGGGCGATAACAGTCAGCGGAACAGGCGGAAGAATCCGCGCACCCGCTTGACCGGCGACTCCGGCTGCTCCAGCGCGGCGAAGTGGCCGCCGTGCGGCAGCTCCTCGAACCAGCGCGGGTCGGTGAACCGCAGCTCGGCCTCCCGCCTCGACGGGCGGGTGATGTCACGCGGGTAGACCGACAGCCCGGACGGCGGGGTCACCTTGTCCCGGAAGTTGGCGAAGCTCTCCCAGTACAGGCACGCCGACGACGTGGCCGACGCGGTGAACCAATAAACCGAGATCTCGTCGAGGATCGTCTGCCGTGACAACGCGTCCTCGGGATGGCCGTCGTTGTCGGTCACACCCGACGAACGCGCCACGTTCCCCTCCCCTCGCCCACCGCCAGGCCCTCCCTGGCCCGGCGTCAGCCACACGGCTGCTCGTCGCCCTCATCCCCACCGGCCGAGGCCGGGTCACGCAGCGGGCGCAGGCCGCCGCCGGACAGGACGGTGGCGCGGAAGCTGTAGCGGCCCAGGCGGTTCAGGTTGGCGTGCTTGAGCGGGGAGAGCCGGGCGACATCCTCGTCCCGAACCGCAGGGAGTCGCGCGGGATGCCCGGCGCGACCATCTGCCCGATGCCCGCGACCTGGTCGTTCACGGCGCTGAGCCAGGTAGGGATCTTGCGGGAGTCAGCGGATGGTGAGGCCGCCGTCGACGGCGAGGATGGTGCCGGTGGTCCACTGGGCCGAGGCCAGGTAGGCGGCCGCGGCGGCGACGTCATCGGCAGTGCCCAGACGTCCCAGGGGGTAGGACTGCTCGATCTGCTCGTCGTGCGCGGTGCGTTCCTCCGCGGTCATGGGGGCGAGATAGGAGCGTTCGTACCGGGGAGTGCGGACGGCACCGGGAGCGATGGCGTTGACACGGACTCCTTGGGGGCCGAGTTCACTGGCCAGCGCCCGGGTCATGGAGTTGAGCGCTCCGCGGGTGGCGGAGTAGGCGGCCGAATGACGGCCGGCGACCATTTTGCGGGCCCAGTAGCTGCTGATGTTGATGATGCTTCCCCGAGCGTTCACGAGGGCGGGCAGGAGTTGCCGGCTCAGCAGCAGCGGCACCTGGACGTTGAGGTGCCACATGGTGTTCATCTCGTCGACCGTGGTGTCGGCGAGGGAGGCGAAGTGTGCGATGGCGACGTTGTTGACGAGGGTGTCGACCCGGTCGGTCAGGTTCCCGACGTGCGCGGCGATCCGGGCGGCGGCGTCGGGCGCGGAGAGATCCGTGGGGACGGTGTGCACGACGGTGCCGTGCCGGCCGAGTTCCTTCGCGGCGGTCTCGAGCTTGCCGCGGTTGCGGGCGACGAGAATCAGGTCCGCTCCGTCGCGGGCCAGGGCAGCGGCGATGGCCAGACCCAGGCCCTCGCTGCCGCCGGTGACGACGGCGAAACGGCCGGTGGTGCGGTGCTCGGGCATATCAGATCGCCTTTGTGTGGTCGGTGGAAGCGCTCAGCGTCGCGAACCGGCGTAGTTCTTCGATTTGGTCGCTGCGGGCGTTCCCGATGCCGGCGAGGGCGTCGCTGCCGAGAGGAAGGCGCAGCGGGGGGCTCGGCATATCGGCGAGGACGACGAGGGCCCGGGCCATACGGGCGGGGTCGCCGACCTGGCCTCCGACGGCGCCCGCGGAGCGTGCCAGCGCTTCGTGCACGTGGACGTAGTCGGGGAGCGCGGCGCTGCCGGGCAGCCGGCTCGCCCAGTTGGCGCGGAAGCCGGTGCGGGCTGCTCCGGGCTCCACGATCGTCGTCCGGATGCCCAGCGGGGCGAGCTCGGCGGCCAGTGAGACGCTCAGACCTCCGAGGGCGTGCTTGCCGGCCGTGTAGGCACTCATCCCCGGGGCACCGATCTGCCCTGCCAGCGAGCTGATCTGCAGCACACGGCCCGCTTTCGCCGCGCGCAGGTGGGGCAGAGCGGCGCGCAGGATAGCGGCGGCGGCGAAGAAGTTCACTTCGAACTGGGCACGCAGCTCCGCGTCGTCCAGTTCCTCGAAGGGGCCCGCCAGCGCGTAGCCGGCGTTGTTGACGACGACGTCGAGGCGGCCGAACCCGGTGATCGCGTCATCCAGTACCGGACGCAGCGTTCCGGCGTCGGTGATGTCCACGCTCACGGTGCGCAGACGTCCGGGAAAGGCGGCGGTCAGCGGTTGCAGCGGCTTGTCGTCACGCGTGACCGCGATCACTCGCTCACCTGCACTCAGAACCTCACCGGCCAGGGCCCGGCCCAACCCTCCGGACGCGCCGGTGACCAGCCACACGCGAGACCCCATGCTTCACACCTCTCGCAGGAGCGAAATAAACGGACCACTCTTGTCCGTTTCTTCAGAGTAGAGGAGGCGGACAGAAGCTGTCCACTTATAGATAAGATGGGGCGATGAACGCGGAGCGACCTGCGCCGACCCAGGGGGCGGCTATGCCCGTGCGCGCCGACGCCCAGCGCAATGCCGCGCGGGTTCTCGCGGCCGCGCGTCGTGCCGTCGCCGCTGCCGGCCTGGACGTGAGCTACCACGAGATCGCCCGGGAGGCCGGCGTCGGTGTCGGCACCGTCTACCGGCGCTACCCCGAACGCGACCAGCTCATGGCGGCGGTACTGGGCGACATCCTCTCCGAACTGATCGACACCGCACACCAGGCTCTGGACTGCGACGATGCCTGGGAGGGCTTCTCTTCGCTGTTCACCGGCCTGGCCCTGCGCACCGCTCAGAACGCGGGACTGTCCGGCTCCCTGGACCAGCACGGCGGCCCCGCTGTCGCCCAGCAGCGCCACGAGCTCCTCGACCTCACCCGGAGGGTCATCGAACGAGCTCAGGACCAGGGCCGTCTTCGCCGGGATCTGGCCTGGCAGGAAGTGCTGCGGCTGACCGGCGCCCCAGCGGCACAGGGTTGCGTGCTGGGGCTCGAGCCCGACCCTGCGAACGGTCACCACGCCGTACTGACCGTTCTTCTCGACGGTCTGCAAACCGGCTGACACCAGCGACGTGCCGAAGCTCCCAGGAGCGGACGACACGGTCCGGGAGTGGACGACACCGCCGGGACGATGCCGTGCACCCACTCGGCGCGTTCCATGAGCTCGAGTCCCCCCACACCGGGTATACCGGCCCTTGCCAGTGCTCCGTTGAGCCCACCCTGGACGTTCCCCCGTTATGTTTTCCGCGGTCCTGCGAGAGGGCCGCTGGCCGCCGGACCCGGCATGACTGTCCCCCTGTCGGACGAATGACCCGGGGGTGTCACCGGGCCCGAGGGGTGCCGTGGGAGACGCTGATGAGAGGTCCGACCACCGCCTGGCCGGGCGCAATGCCCGGTCGCGCAAAGGACGCCGCGGTGATGGCGGACGCCGCACGCACGATGCCGCACGCTCCGCGCTCCCTGTGTTGAACGCCAGACCGTTGGAGAGCGCCACGAAACAGGCGATCCGATCCCTGGCCGTGAGACCGGTGCCCTTCACTCAGTCTCGGGCTCGACGAAGACATAAAGGCACCCCCCGGCAGCCGGCCGGCATCGACCCTGCCACGGGCGGGGGGCGGCATAGAGACCGCCGTGACCACGGCGGTGTTCGCCGACCAGCGACAGTTCGGCCGGCGCCCTCACCGGTCCGTCGCCGCACAGCACGGGGTCAGCCGGCTCGAAACACGCACCGAAAAAGCGGTGGGGCAGGAGTAGAACTCACCCCCGAAGCATGTCAGTTCCACCAACGGCTCTTGCCGGGCGTCGTGATGCAGCAGACTCGTCCTCACGGCCTTCGTACTGGGCAGGGCGGTTACCGAACCGAGTGATCAAGTCCGAGGCACCATTCGTCACCGGCCGTTGGAGATCAAGTTGGGGGTGTCCGGCCGATCAGTGCGGGTTCCGGCGCCCGGCACGGCGTCGCGGTCGACCAGCCGTGCCAGCGACTACCGAGAGCAGCAGGCCGAGGTCGGTTCTTTTCGGGTGCACCGGCTGTGATGACGGTGGCGGTGATGGAGCCGCACGGCGCGGCCGCCGCCGACCGACTGCCGTGGGAGGGGTTGGCCGAGTGCCGAGTGCGGCCGGACGTTCCTGCTGACCGCGC
>NZ_JACBWZ010000259.1 GCF_013870595.1 Streptomyces sp. WELS2
GCGGTAGATGGTCTGCTTGCCGACCCCGGCGCGGGTCTGCCGCTCGCCCCCGCCGCGCACCCCGCGCCCGGCTACCGCTGCTCCTGCGACCGCGTCGGCTGTCCCACCCCGGCCCGGCACCCGGTGTCGTTCGCCTGGCAGACGCAGTCCACCACCGACCGCGCGCAGATCGAGCGCTGGGCCCGGCACCAGCCGCAGGCGAACTTCATCACCGCGACCGGCATGGTGCACGACGTCCTCGACGTCCCCCTGGAGGCCGGCCGGGAGGCCCTCGAGCGGCTGCTCGGCGCGGGGATCGAGGTCGGTCCGGTCGCCGAGAGCGACGACGGCCGCATGCTGTTCTTCACCCTCACCCGGGGCACCCCGGAGGACGAGGACGAGTGGTGGCCCTGCGAGCTGGACTGCCATCCGGAGACGATGGACGAGCATCCCGGCCTGCGCTGGCACTGCCGGGGCTCCTACGTCCTCGTACCGCCCGCCCGGCTGCCCGGCGACGACGACCAGCGGGTGCGCTGGGTGCGCGGCCCGGAGCACGCGCTGCCCGATCCGCTGAGCCTGCTGGAGGCGCTCACCGACGCCTGCGCCCGGCACGGCGCCGAGGCCGACCACCCGGGCACGGCCTGGCCCCTGCGCCACTGAGGCCTCCCGGTCGCCTCGGCCGACGGGCCCCGGCCGCCGCCGGCCGCTCTCTTGGCCGTCGCCGTCGCCTGGCCTCCTCGCCGCCTCGCCCAATGGGCCCCGGCTGTTCCTCTCGGCCGTCCGGCCCCCGGCTGTCTCCGCCGAGCGACTCCCGGCTGTCGCCGTTGACCGTCCCTGGCTGTCTGCGTCGACTGCCCTTCCGGCCGTCTCGGCCGACGGGCCCCGTTCGTCTCCTCCGACCGGCCCCGGCCGGCTCCACCAACCGACGCCCCGGTAGTCTCCACTGACCGGCGCCCCGGCGGTCTCCGCCAACCGGCGCCGCAGCCGACTCCGTCGACCGGCCCCCTCCGGTCCCCGGCCGACTCGATCAGCCGGCCCTGGACGTCTCCGCCGACCGGTTCGCCGGGTTCAGCCGCCCTGGGCGGACGTCAGGCCCTGCACCCGGCCCAGCATCCGTACCGGGCCGTTGCCGGCCGGGTCGAGGGCGGCCTCGTTGGCGATGGACTCCATCGTGAGGGACTGCTTCACCTCGCCCTTGATCAAGGCCTGTACGTCCTTGTTGGGGATCGGCACGGTGGCGCCGGTGTAGGCGGTCCGCTTCTCGTAGTGGTGCGTGGTGAAGAACACCAGCGCGCCGCCGTCCGCCGTGCGCAGCGCGAGCGGCGCGTAGGCGCCGTGGGTGAGCGGTTCGTCGATGAACTGCCGGACCAGACCGGGCTTCTGGGCCTCTTTCTTCCGGGCCGCGCGCAGCCCGCTGGTGTCGCGGCCGTCCGCGAAGACCGTCCCGCCGTCCTTCAGGTAGGCCGCGTACGACTTGCTCAACTCGTCGGGGCGGACGGCCAGTCGCGTGGTGTCGGCGGGTACGGCCTCGGCCCAGCCGTCCGCGTCCTTCTCGAACTCCGGTACGGACCCGGGCGCCATGAGGGTCAGATAGGCCACCCGCCACCGCTCGCCGAGGTCGCCGCGGGTGAACACGAGCACCCAGCGGGCGTTGCCGCCCTTGTTGCCCCGGGCGTCGGCGACGAACCAGCGGGGCCAGCCGGCCTTCCTGACGATCGTGATCTTCACGTCCGTCAGGGTCAGCGGGGTGTGCGCCGGGTTGCCGGAAGGGCTGTTGACGTGCCCCGCCTTCAGCCGGGCGGAGTCGATGTCGGCGAGGGCGCCGGTGACATAGGGGGCGTCCACGGAGCTGTCGTAGGCCTTGTCGGCCTTGTTGTACGCGTCCGTGAACGCGGCGACGGCCTTGACGGCCTCGGCGCGGGTGGCGGCGGGGAGCACCTCGCGCTCCCCGTGCACCACCACGCATCCGCTCGCCGTCAGCGACAAAGCGGTCAGCGCGGCCGCTATGAATGCGTTCCGGTCACGCCTGCGAGGCCGCCGAGGGCCGCGTTCCCTGCTCATCGGGCTCCTTCACCTTCCCCTTTCCGGAGGCGAACCCTACCGGGGAGAGGAACAGCCCGAGCACCGGGACCAGATACAGCGCCCACACCGTGATCTGGACGACCGTGGGATCCGGCTGGAAGTTGAACACGCCCTTCAGCAGCGTGCCGTACCAGCTGTCCGGCGGGATGGCACCGCTGATGTCGAAGGCCAGGTTGTTCAGGCCCGGCACCCAGTCGGCCTCCTGGAGGTCGTGGAAGCCGTACGCCAGCACGCCCGCCGCGACCACGACCAGCATGCCGCCGGTCCAGGTGAAGAACTTCGCCAGGTTGATCTTCAGCGCGCCCCGGTAGAACAGCCAGCCCAGGAGCACCGCCGTGGCGAGGCCCAGGGCGACCCCGACCAGCGGGCGCGGGGTGCCGTCGGAGGCGGCGTGCACCGACGCCCACACGAACAGCGCGGTCTCCAGACCCTCCCGGCCCACGGCGAGGAACGCGGTGGCGACCAGCGCGCCGGTGCCCAGCTTGAGGGCCGCGTCCAGCTTGCCGTGCAGCTCGGACCTCAGGTTCCGGGCGGTGCGCCGCATCCAGAACACCATCCAGGTCACCAGGCCGACGGCGATGATCGACAGGGAGCCGCCGAGCGCCTCCTGCACCTGGAAGGTGAGCTCCTGGGAGCCGAACTCCAGGGCGCAGCCGAAGCCCATGGCGATGGCGATCGCGACACCGATGCCGGCCCAGATGGGCTTGATGGCGTCCCGGCGGCCGGTCTTGACCAGGTAGGCGATCAGGATGCAGACGACGAGCGACGCCTCCAGTCCCTCGCGCAGGCCGATCAGGTAGTTGGAGAACACGGGCTACGCCTCCTTCGAGAACAGCGTCCGGCCCCACCAGTCGCCGGAGTCCCGGACGCCGGGCGGGATCGCGAAGACCGCCGAACCCACATGCTGGATGTACTCGTTGAGCGCGTCGTGCGCGGCGAGCTTGCGCTGGAGCGGGATGAAGCCCTTGCGCACGTCCCGCTGGTAGGCCAGGAAGAACAGGCCCGCGTCGAGCCGGCCGAGGCCGTCGGTGCCGTCGGTGAAGGAGTAGCCCCGGCGCAGGATGGTGATCCCGCCGTTGGAGTCCGGGTGCGCGAGCCGCACGTGCGCGTCCGGCTTCATCGCCTTCAGGAACGGCTCGTCGTGCTCCTTGGCCTTGCCGACCGGGGCGCCCTCGCGCTTGTCCCGGCCGAAGACGTCCTCCTGCTCCTGGAGCGAGGCGCGGTCCCAGGTCTCGATGTTCATCCGGATCCGCCGTGCGACCAGGTACGACCCTCCGGTCATCCAGTCCGGTCCGTCCCCGGCGCCGACCCAGACGTGCTTGTCCAGCCGGTCGGTCTCGGTGCCCGCGATGTTGCGGGTGCCGTCCTTGAAGCCGAAGAGGTTGCGCGGGGTCTGCGCGCCCGGGGTGGTCGAGGAGGTCTTGCCGAAGCCGAGCTGGGACCAGCGCACGGCGACCTTGCCGAACCCGATGCGGGCGAGGTTGCGGATGGCGTGCACGGCCACCTGCGGGTCGTCGGCACACGCCTGGACGCACAGGTCGCCGCCGGTGCGGGAGCGCTCCAGGTTGTCGCCGGGGAACTTCGGCAGGTCGACCAGGGCCGCGGGCCGCTCGTCCTTCAGGCCGAACCTGTCGAACAGCGAGGGCCCGAACCCGATGGTCAGCGTCAGCCGGGACGGCTTGAGGCCGAGTGCCTCGCCGGTGTCGTCCGGCGGGGCCTCGGCGAGCCCGCCGTAGGCGCCCTCGCCGACCGGCTTGCCGGCGGTCATCCGGCGGGCCGCCTCGGTCCAGTCCTTGAGCAGCTGGACGAACGCCTCGCGGTCGTCGGTCTTCACGTCGAACGCGGCGAAGTGCAGTCTGTCCTGCACCGGGGTGGCGATGCCGGCCTGGTGGGCGCCGTGGAACTCCACCGCGCCGCCCATCGCGTCCGCCACCGGGTCCGTGTCCTCGCCCGACTGGGCCATCGCCACGGCACCGCCGGCCACGGCGGCCCCGAGCGCGAGCCCGGCACCACCCCAGCCGATCAGCGCCCGGCGCGACGGATTGCTCTGCTGGGTCTCGGTCATCGCCCTTCCCTCTGCTACTTCACGACCGCGGCGGCGAGCTTGGACAGCGGCTCCGCGAGCGCGTTCACCGCGTCCGACAGCTCCTTGCGCTGGTCCTTGCCGACCTTGTCGTAGGAGACGAAGTCGTACGAGGTCTTGTCCGAGCGGTACTGGTCGAGCAGCGCGTCCAGCGCCGCGAACTGCTTGTCGAGTTCCTTCGTCAGCGCCGGGTCGTTCTTCGCGGCGACCGGCTTCAGCAGCTCGTAGGCCTTCTGCGCGCCCTCGACGTTGCCCTTGAAGTCGACGAGGTCGGTGTGGGCGTAGCGGTCCTCCTCGCCGGTGACCTTGCCGTTGGCGACCTCGTCCAGCAGCTCCTTGGCGCCGTTGGCCATGGAGGTCGGGGTGATCTCGGCCTTCCCGACGCGCTTCTGCCAGTCCTCGAGGTCCGTCACCAGCCGGCCGGCGAGGGCCTTCTCCTCGGCGCCGATCTTCTTGTCGTGCCAGAGGGCCTTCTCCAGCCGGTGCCAGCCGGTCCACTTCTGCCCGGGCTCCAGGCCGTCCTCGCGGACGTCCACCTTCGGGTCGATGTCACCGAAGGACTCGGCGACCGGCTCGGTGCGCTCCCAGCCGAGGCGGGACAGGCCGTAGGCCTTCTTCGCCGCCTCCAGGTCGCCGTCCTGGACGGCCTTCGCGAACGCCTTGGCCTTCGGCAGCGTCTCGTCGGCCTGGTCCTGGGCGTAGGTGCGGTACCGGGCGACGGCCGCGTCCAGCCTCGGGTCGCGCTGGGCGGTGGTGCCGCCACCGGTCACGGTCAGCTTCTGCCGGACGCCGTGGCCCTTCATGCCGGGCCGGCAGGCGATCTCGTAGGAACCGGCCTTCACCTCGGCGGTGAGCGTGTACTTGGTGCCCGGCCCGATGTTCTCCTTCTCGGAGACGATCCGGTCGTCCGGGAAGAGGATCTCGACCTCGGTCGCCCGCGACCCCTTGTTCTCGATCTTCAGCGTGACCTGGCCGGCCGGCACGGACTTGCTGGAGGTGTCGCACGTGGAGTCTGCCGCGGTGACCTGGATGGCGTCACCGTCCTTGGCGTCGCTCTTCGAGGTGCACGCCGAAAGGGCGGTCAGAGCGGCCGCGGTCACGGCGGCGGTGACGGTCAGTCGGACGGCTCGCATGCAGGCTCCAAGGGCGGTTCGTATGGTGAGGCTGCCCTAACTTACCCGAGGCCTACCACACCCGTCCCCGTGCGGTCGGTGATTCGGCTCTCACAGCGGGCACACGGACACGACTCGATTGCGATGCCGCAAAGCGGGCATCACGCCATGGCAAAGGGATGGTCAAAACACCCGGTGCGGCCCCCGGCGGGCGCCGCGGTGCTTCAATGCCCGGGTGACCGACTACGACGTACTCCGCGTCTTCTGCGGGCCGGACGGCGGCTACGGCAACGAACTGGGTGTCGTCCGCGACGGCTCGGTGCTGCCCGGCCGCGACGACCGGCGGGAACTGGCCGGCAAACTCGGCTTCAGCGAGACCGTGTTCGTGGACGACCCCGAACGCGGAGTGATCGACATCTATACGCCCACCCTGCGCCTGCCCTTCGCCGGGCACCCCTGCGTGGGCACCGCCTGGCTGCTCGACATCCCCGAACTGGTGACCCCCGCCGGTGTCGTCGGGGCCCGGCAGGACGGCGAGTTCAGCTGGATCGAGGCCCGCGCGGAATGGGCGCCGCCGCGCACCCTGCGCCAGTACCCGAGCGCCGCCGAGGTGGACGCGCTTCCCGTACCGCCGCCCGGGGAGTGGATCTACGCCTGGGCCTGGGAGGACGAGGCGGCCGGACGGGTCCGCGCCCGCGGCTTCCCCGGCCGGGACGACGGGATCGACGAGGACGAGGCCACCGGCGCGGCGGCGCTGCTGCTCACCGACCGGCTGGGCCGGGCCCTGAACATCAGACAGGGCCGCGGCTCGCAGATCCTGACCGCGCCCCAGCCGCACGGCTGGACCGAGATCGGCGGCCGGGTCCGCCTGGATCGCTGACGTCCGCGCGCGTCCGGGTGACCGGCCGCGCGCCGTCCGGGTGGAACCGCGTGTGCGCGCGAGGCCGAACGGGGACCTCTGGGCGTGACCACCCAGCCTCCCGAGAGGAGCACCATGCGCATCCGATCCGTCCTGGCCGCCACCGTCCTCGCCGTCGCCCTGGCCGGCGCCGGCGCGTCGACGGCAGCCGCCGGCACCAACGATGACCACAAGGACGACGACGTGGTCTGCAGCCCGTACTTCGGCGGACTTTCCTCGCTGGAGAACAAGATCTTCTGGGGCGGCGCCCACTGCACCGACACCCTGTTCTGACGCGGCCCGGGTCCCCCTCCGGCACCCGGCCAGGGGGACCCGGCCTCAGGGGAGGGTCAGGATGTCCGCGCCGGTGTCCGTGACCACCAGGGTGTGCTCGAACTGGGCGGTGCGCTTGCGGTCCTTCGTCACGACCGTCCAGCCGTCGTCCCACATGTCGTACTCGTGGGTGCCCAGCGTCAGCATCGGCTCGATCGTGAACGTCATCCCCGGCTGCATCACCGTCGTGGCGTGCGGGCTGTCGTAGTGCGGGACGATCAGCCCGGAGTGGAACGACGAGTTGATGCCGTGCCCCGTGAAGTCCCGCACGACGCCGTAGCCGAAGCGCTTGGCGTACGACTCGATGACCCGGCCGATGACATTGATCTGCCGGCCCGGCCGCACCGCCTTGATCGCCCGGTTGAGGGCCTCCCGGGTGCGCTCCACCAGCAGCCGCGACTCCTCGTCCACGTCGCCGACCAGGTACGTGGCGTTGTTGTCGCCGTGCACCCCGCCGATGTACGCCGTCACGTCCAGGTTGACGATGTCGCCGTCCCTGAGGACCGTCGAGTCGGGGATGCCGTGGCAGATGACCTCGTTGACGGACGTGCACAGCGACTTCGGGAAACCGCGGTAGCCGAGCGTGGACGGGTAGGCCCCGTGGTCGCACATGTACTCGTGGGCGACCTTGTCCAGCCGGTCCGTGGTCACCCCCGGCGCGATGATCTTCGCGGCCTCCTCCATCGCCCGCGCGGCGATGCGGCCGGCGATCCGCATCGCCTCGATGGTCTCGGGGGTCTGCACCTCCGGCCCGGTGTACGGCGCCGGCGCGGGCTTGCCGACGTACTCGGGGCGGCGGATGTTTCCGGGGACCGAACGGGTGGGAGACAGCTCCCCTGGTACGAGCAGCGACTGGCCAGACATGCCAGCGAGTCTAACCAGCGGACATGGGGGAACATGTCGGTGGCGAGAGGAGCTGTCCATGGCCCTGTTCAAGAAGCGCACGGCCGGCAAACCGGGCGAGTGGTACTACTGCCTGGAGCACGGGACGGTCGAGGAGGGTCCCGACTGCCCGGGCAAGGACCGTTTCGGACCGTACGCCACCCGCGAGGCGGCGCGGCACGCCATGCAGACCGCCGCCGAGCGCAACCTCCAGTGGGAGAACGACCCGCGCTGGCACGACGCGCCCCCCGGCGAGCGGTCCGGCGAGGACTGATCAGGTCAGCGCTGCGGGGCGCGCCGCTCCCGCACCCGCACCGCGTGCCCGTTCGTCCGCG
>NZ_JACBWZ010000026.1 GCF_013870595.1 Streptomyces sp. WELS2
GCGGCGGCCGGGTCCGCGGTCAGCGCGGCTGGGTCACCGACAAGGTCGAGGACGTCACCACGGACGCACCGGTCGCGGCCCATCCGCCGCTCTCCGGTGGGGCCCGGGACGAGGGCCCCCCACGCCACGTTCCGGCCCGCTCCGCCGTCCGCGTAACGGCGAGGTCCGGCCAGTCGCCCGGAACGGCCGAGCAGAGGTGTTGTCGGGTCCTGGTCAACACGCTTCAATGCGGGGGAATCGGCGCCGCGCACCCAGGTGTGCGGGCGCGGCCCCGCCCGGCCCCGGGTGTGCGCCGCACCCGCGGAGGCGGTCCCGCACATCCGCGCAGGCGGTGTGACCGGCCGTAGTGACACTCACAGAAAGGCCCCCCGGCATGCGGCATGCCACAGAGCACGCGGACGTCCCCGCCGCGGAACTGGCCACGGCCCTGCGGGGCGGCCCCTTCCACGTGGCGCTGCGCGCCGCGATCGCCGCACGCGGACTGCCGCTCCAGCGGGTGCAGCACCATCTGTCCCGCCACGGGGTCAAGGTGGGCGTCACCAGCCTGAGTTACTGGCAACAGGGCGCGCGCCGCCCGCAGCGCCCGGAGTCGCTGCGGGCCGTACGCGCACTGGAGGAGATCCTCCGGCTGCCCGACGAGTCGCTGATCCGGCTGCTCGCCGAGTCCGACGGGCACACGCCCGGCGACCACCCGGCGGGCCGCTCCTACCGCTCGCTGGTCGAGGCGTCGGACGTTCTCGACCGGCTCACGGCCGGCCTCGGCTGGTCACCGGACGGTGGATTGCGCACCCTGAGCCACCACGAATGCGTCCGGATCGGCGCCCGGCGGGAGCTGGCGAGCCGCGAGGCCCACCACATCGTGCGCGCGCACCGCGACGGCGTCGACCGTTTCGTCGCCGTCCACCACGGAGACCCGGGCTGCGACCCCCGCCGCGTCACCGTGCACGCCCTGGAGAACTGCCGCACCGGCCGTCTGCGCTGGGACCGGGACACCGGCGTCCTGGTGGCCGAGCTGCTCTTCGGCACGCGGCTGCGCTCGGGCGACACCTTTCTCTTCCGGTACGCCGTCGAGGACGGCACGGCCGGGGCGTCCCGTGAGTATCCGCACCGGTGCCGCTTCCCCGGCGGCCAGTACGCGCTCCAGGTGCGCTTCGACGCGGCGGCGCTGCCGGTGCGCTGCCATCGCTTCGCCCAGCAGTCGGCGGCGGCCCCGCGCACCGGCCGGCAGGAGCTGCCCGTGACCGGTCCCCACCACAGCGCCCATCTGGTCGAGCCACGGCTCCGGCCGGGCATCCTGGGGATCGCCTGGGACTGGGAGTGACCGGCCGGTGTCCCCTGCCGCCCGGCCGTGGGGCGCGCCGCCCGGCACCGGCGGCTCCGCGGTCAGTTCGCCGGACCGGCGACGATCCGGCCGTCGGTGGTCTTCACCGCCAGCTCGGTCAGCGGCTCGGTGGCCGGTGCCGCGACGACCTTGCCGGTGACGGCGTCGAACCGGCTGCCGTGGCAGGGGCAGATCAGCGTCGTCCCCTCCAGCTTGTTGATGGGGCACCCCGCGTGCGTGCAGATCGTGCTGTACGCCTTGAGGCCGCCGTTGCGGTCACGGCTGACCACCACGTTGTGATCCCGGTAGAGCTTCGCGCCGCCCTCGGCGACCTCGCTCTCCTTGCCGAGGTCGACGGACTCGGTGGCGGCGGACGCGGACGAGCCGCCTTCGTCCGGGGAGGAACACGCGGCCAGGGCGAGCCCGGCGACCGGGGCCGCGGCGGCCCCTCGAAGGACGGTACGACGGCTCGCGGAGGAGCGGGCGGGCATCTGGACTCCACTGGTCGAGGGGTGTGCGGAGCGCACGATACCGGGACAGACGTGCCACTCCTCGGGCGGGGGGCGGCGGGCGTGGTCGGTCACCTGAACGTTTACGCCGGACCGGGTCATGGGATAGCGTCCCGGCCGGAAGACGACCGAGGGCCGGGTGGTCGGATCGGTGAGGAACGGTGGGCCCGCGCGGTGAAGGTTCGTCCACCGCGTGTCCTGCGGCGGCCCGGCGCCGGGCCGCGCCGAAGCCGCCGGACGCACCGCACCGTCCACGTTGTCCGAGAAGGGAACCGCCGCGTGATCGTCGTCGCCGGTGAGGCACTGATCGACCTGGTACCGCAGGGCACGGGTGCCCTCGCGGACCTGAAACCGGCGCCGGGCGGCGGCCCGTACAACACCGCCGTGGCCCTCGGCAGGCTCGGCTCCCCCACCGCCTTCTGCTCGCGGTTGTCGTCCGACGCCTTCGGTGAGGCCCTGCTCGACGGGCTGCGGCGGGCCGGAGTCGAGGTGTCCGGCGTACAGCGGGGGCCGGAGCCGACGACCCTCGCCGTGGCCACGATCGACGCCGGCGGCTCGGCCGCCTACTCCTTCTACGTCGACGGCACCGCCGACCGTCTGTTCACCGCCCCCGCCGCACTCCCCGCCGGGACGCGCGCGATCTCCTTCGGTACCTGCTCGCTCGTCCTGGAGCCGGGGGCGAGCGCCTACGAGGAGCTGTTGCGGACGGCTGCCGGGCAGGGGGTGTTCACCGCGCTCGACCCCAACATCCGGGCCGGACTGATCCCGGACGCGGACGCCTACCGGGAGCGTTTCAGGAGCTGGCTGCCCTCGGTGACGCTGCTGAAGCTGTCCGCGGAGGACGCGGCATGGCTCGGCGGCACGCCGAGCGCGTGGCTGGCCGCGGGACCAGCGGCCGTGGTGATCACGCGGGGCGGCGACGGGCTGACCGTGTTCACCCGGGACGGCGGGGAGCATTCCGTGCCGGGCGAGAAGGTCGATGTCGTGGACACCATCGGAGCCGGCGACACGGTGAACGCGGCCTTGCTGCACGGGCTGGCGGCCCGCGACGCGCTGTCCGCCGAAGCGCTCGCCGCCCTCGGGACGGAGGGCTGGACACGGCTGTTGCGCTTCGCGGCACGGGCGGCGGCGATCACCTGCTCGCGGGCGGGGGCCGAGCCGCCGTACGCGGCGGAGCTGGGTGATCCGGCCGCGCTGTGAGCGGCTGTACTCCCCTGTGCTGCTGACAAGGTACGACCGGGCCGGTGGTGTGCGGCGACCTGCCGGGACGCCGGACCGGGCTTGCTGATCGTGGAACGGGCGGCGCCCCGAGGGAAGTTCCCGCGGGGCGCCGGTTTTCTGACGAGATCTCAGACCTGCTCCACCGAGCCGCCCTCGGCGCCCGTCGTCTCAGGAACTGCGGGTCCGCGTGGTCTTCTTCGCGGGCGTCGCCTTCTTCGTGGCCGTGGCGGCCTTCTTGGTCGCGGTGCTGTTGGCCTTGGCCTTGGACTTGGCGGTGCTGTCGGCCTTGGCCGTCACCGTCTTCCTGGCCGGTGCCTTGGCCGCGGCCGTCTTCCGGGTCCTGCCGCCGCGCTGGGACTCGACCTGCTGGGCGTCGCTGACGCGGTCGGCACCGAGGATCTCCCGCAGGAACTTGCCGGTGTGACTGGCCGGGACCCCGGCGACCTCCTCCGGCGTGCCCTCGGCGACGACCAGGCCGCCTCCGGCGCCGCCCTCGGGGCCCATGTCCACGATCCAGTCGGCGGTCTTGATCACGTCGAGGTTGTGCTCGATGACGATGACCGTGTTGCCCTTGTCGACCAGTCCGCCGAGGACCTTCAGCAGCTTGCTGATGTCCTCGAAGTGCAGACCGGTGGTCGGCTCGTCCAGGACGTAGACCGTGCGTCCGGTGGACCGCTTCTGCAGTTCGCTGGCGAGCTTGACGCGCTGCGCCTCACCACCGGAGAGGGTGGTGGCGGACTGGCCGAGGCGCACGTACCCGAGACCGACGTCGTTCAGCGTCTTCAGGTGGCGGGAGATCGCCGGGACCGCCTCGAAGAAGTGCATGGCCTCCTCGATCGGCATGTTCAGGACCTCGGCGATGGACTTGCCCTTGTAGTGGACCTCCAGGGTCTCCCGGTTGTACCGGGCGCCGTGGCAGACCTCGCACGGGACGTAGACGTCCGGGAGGAAGTTCATCTCGATCTTGATCGTGCCGTCGCCCGCGCAGTTCTCGCAGCGGCCGCCCTTGACGTTGAAGGAGAAGCGGCCGGGCAGGTAACCCCGGACCTTCGCCTCGGTGGTCTCGGCGAACAGCTTGCGGATGTGGTCGAAGACACCGGTGTACGTCGCCGGGTTGGACCGCGGGGTCCGGCCGATCGGCGACTGGTCGACGTGTACCACCTTGTCCACCAGGTCGTCGCCGTCGACGCGGGTGTGCCGTCCGGGGACGGTCCGGGCGCCGTTCAGCTCGCGGGCCAGGTGGGTGTACAGGATGTCGTTGACCAGGGTCGACTTGCCGGAGCCGGAGACACCGGTGACGGCCGTGAACACGCCCAGCGGGAAGGACACGTCGATGTCCTGGAGGTTGTTCTCGCGGGCGCCGTGCACGGTGAGCTGCCGGGACGGGTCGCGCGGGCGGCGTACGTCCGGAAGCGGGATCGCCTTGCGGCCCGAGAGGTACGCGCCGGTCTGCGACTCGGTGTTGGCCAGCAGCTCCTTGACGGAGCCGCTGTGCACCACCTTGCCGCCGTGCTCGCCGGCGCCGGGGCCGATGTCCACGATCCAGTCGGCGACCTTGATCGTGTCCTCGTCGTGCTCCACGACGATGAGCGTGTTGCCCATGTCCCGCAGCCGGACCAGGGTCTCGATCAGCCGGTGGTTGTCCCGCTGGTGCAGACCGATGGACGGTTCGTCCAGGACGTACAGGACGCCGACGAGGCCCGAACCGATCTGGGTGGCCAGGCGGATGCGCTGGGCCTCGCCGCCGGAGAGGGTGCCGGCCGCGCGGTTGAGCGAGAGGTAGTCCAGGCCGACGTCGACCAGGAAGCGCAGCCGCTCGTTGACCTCCTTCAGGACCCGCTCGGCGATCTTCTTGTCACGGGGGCTCAGCTTCAGTTCGCCCAGGAAGTCCGCGCAGTCGCTGATCGACATCGCGGAGACCTCGGCGATCGACTTCCCCATGATCGTGACCGCGAGGACGATCGGCTTCAGGCGCGTGCCCTCGCAGGAGGGGCAGGGCACCTCGCGCATGTAGCCCTCGAAGCGCTCGCGGCTGGCGTCGCTCTCGGCCTCGCTGTGCCGGCGCTTGACGAAGGGCACCGCGCCCTCGAAGGGGGTGGTGTAGACCCGCTCGCGGCCGTACCGGTTGCGGTAGCGCACCTCGATCTGGGTCTTGTGGCCGTAGAGCAGGGCCTTCCTGGCGCGCTGCGGCAGGCCCGCGAAGGGGATGTCCGTGCGGAAGCCGAGGGCGTCCGCGAGGGCGCCGATCAGACGGCCGAAGTAGTCCTTGGTGTGTCCGTGCGACCACGGGTGGATGGCGCCCTCGTCCAGGGACTTGTCCTCGTCCGGGACGATCAGCTCCGGGTCGACCTCCATGCGCGTGCCGATGCCGGTGCACTCGGGGCAGGCGCCGAAGGGCGAGTTGAAGGAGAAGGAGCGGGGCTCCAGCTCCTCGAAGGACAGGTCGTCATACGGGCAGTAGAGGTGCTCCGAGTACATCCGCTCGCGCTCGGGGTCGTCCTCGGGGAGGTCGACGAAGTCGAGCACGACCATGCCGCCGGACAGGCCGAGGGCCGTCTCCACGGAGTCGGTCAGGCGCCGCTTGGCGGAGTCCTTCACGGTGAGGCGGTCCACGACCACCTCGATGGTGTGCTTCTCCTGCTTCTTCAGGATCGGCGGATCGGACAGCTGGACGGTCTGGCCGTCCACGCGCGCGCGGGAGTAACCCTTGGTCTGGAGGTCGGCGAAGAGGTCGACGAACTCGCCCTTGCGTTCGCGCACCAGCGGGGAGAGCACCTGGAAGCGGCTGCCCTCGGGCAGCTCCAGGACCTTGTCCACGATGGCCTGCGGCGACTGGCGCGAGATCGGGCGGCCGCACTCCGGGCAGTGCGGCTTGCCGATGCGCGCGAAGAGCAGACGCAGGTAGTCGTAGACCTCGGTGATCGTGCCGACCGTCGAGCGGGGGTTGCGGGAGGTCGACTTCTGGTCGATGGAGACCGCGGGGGAAAGACCCTCGATGAAGTCGACGTCGGGCTTGTCCATCTGGCCGAGGAACTGCCGTGCGTACGAGGAGAGCGACTCCACGTAACGGCGCTGGCCCTCGGCGAAGATCGTGTCGAAGGCCAGGGAGGACTTGCCCGACCCGGACAGGCCCGTGAAGACGATGAGCGAGTCACGAGGCAGGTCGAGCGAGACATTCTTCAGATTGTGCTCGCGCGCGCCACGGACGATGAGACGGTCGGCCACGCCGGTCCGCACCTTTCTTGGGAGAAGTGACAGGGGCGGGGCCCCCGTGCTTCTTCAGACTAGGGGGAGCCACTGACAACGTCGGGCGGATTGCCCGGTTGCATAACAATCCCCGGCCATCCAGCATGCCCGATGCCGCCACCGACGATATAGCACGTGCATTCGATTTGCGGGCGGGGTTCGTCACCTTCACCCGAAGGAGTGGCCGGGCTAGGGTCGGCGCCATGATGGATCACGCTCATGACCTGGCCTGTGTACGTGAGGCGACCGACCGGCTGCTCACCGCGGTCGCCGCACTGGACAACGCCGCGCTCGCCGCGCCGTCACGGCTCCCGGGCTGGAGCCGCGGGCACGTCCTCGCCCACCTCGCCCGGAACGCGGACGCGCTCGTGAACGTCCTCGAGGGCCGTCCCATGTACGCGAGCGCCGAGGCCCGGGAGACCGACATCCAGGAGGGCGCGCCGCGTCCTGTGGAGGTCCAGGTCGCCGACGTCCGGGACAGCGCGGCCCGCTTCCAGGCGGCCGGGGACGTGCCCGCGGACTGGACGCGCACGGTGGAGCTGCGCAACGGGGTCACCGACTCCGCGTCGCGGGTCCCGTTCCGCCGGTGGACGGAGGTGGAGCTGCACCACGTGGACCTCGGGATCGGGTACGAGCTGGAGGACCTGCCGGCCGAGTTCGTGGAGCGGGAGACCGGTTTCCTCGCCGAGCGGTTCTCCGGACACCCCGATGTCCCGGCGATCCGCCTCACGGCCGGCACGCGCGCGTGGATCACCGGGCGCGGGACCGATGTGCCCGGGATCACGGTCACCGGACGCCCGGCGGACCTGCTGGGCTGGCTCGCCGGACGTCGCGACGGCGCGGCGCTGGAGGTGGCCGGCGGGGAGCTGCCGAAGCTGCCCCCGCTCTAGGAGACCGCCCGCGGACCACGACCGTCCGCGGGCGCCTCGGAGCGGCCGTGCACCGGGCCCGTCCCGCTATAGGCTGCCGACATGACGTACTCCGGAGAGGTCAAGGTCGGCGGACCGGCGGATGTGCACGAGCTGAAAGACCTGATGATCACCAAGATCGCGGTCGGCCCGATGGACAACAACGCCTACCTGCTGCGCTGCCGGGCCACCGACGAGCAGCTCCTGATCGACGCGGCCAACGAGGCGCAGACGCTCCTCGGCATGATCGGTGACGACGGCATCGCGTCCGTCGTCACCACGCACCGGCACGGTGATCACTGGCAGGCGCTCGCCGAGGTCGTCGCGGCCACGGGCGCGCGTACGTACGCCGGCCGCGAGGACGCCGCGGGCATCCCCGTGCCCACGGACGTCCCCGTCGACGACGGCGACGTGATCAGGGTGGGCCGGGTGGAGCTGACCGCACGCCATCTGGTCGGTCACACGCCCGGCTCGATCGCACTGGTCTACGACGACCCGCACGGCCACCCGCACGTCTTCACCGGCGACTGCCTCTTCCCCGGCGGTGTCGGCAACACGCACAAGGACCCGAAGGCGTTCGCGAGCCTGATCCACGACGTGGAGACGAAGATCTTCGACGCGCTGCCGGACGAGACGTGGGTCTACCCGGGGCACGGCAACGACACGACGCTGGGCGCGGAGCGGCCGCATCTGCCGGAGTGGCACGCGCGCGGGTGGTGAGCGGGGAACGGGCCCTCCACGGCCGGTCCGCACGGCACCGTCCGCGGACCCGCCCGCGCTCCCGGTCGAGGTCGTGGCCGAAGTCCTGGTGCCGAGAACATCCTTCGCCCCGGCGCGTTCGGCCGTACCCGCGCCCCGCGCGGGCACGTCGCACGCGCGCCGGGCGCGCACCGCACACCACACACGCTCCGGGCGCACACCGCCTCGGCACGCGCCCCGTGTGATTCCTTCGCCCGGACGAAGCCCCTGTGCGCACTCGCGGAGAACGGCGCTCCGCAGTCAACTGGTAGCAGCCCGCTCAGGACACCGGTTCCTGAAGCGGTAGGGCCGCCGGTCTCCAACCCACCGCCCTCGGCCGGCGGCCCAGGCATCACCCGCACGCGCACAGCACGCGGCCATGTTCACACAGCCGCAACACCCGTTCCCAGTATGCGGACAACTACCGCTGTGACCTGGACAGATGCCGCGTTCGCTGCCACTCTCCCGCCATGCATCCTGCCCCTCGCACCCTGCGCCGCGCGGTCGCCGCCGCCACCGTAGCCCTGCTCGCCACCGCTGTCGGCTGTGCGCCGCAGCCCGAGGAGAAGGCGTCCGCCACCTCGTCCGGGCCGGCCGCGAAGACCTGCGCCAAGGGCAAGCTCGCCACGAAGACGTCCGGGAAGCTGACGATCGCGACGGACGAACCGGCGTACGAACCCTGGTTCAAGGACGGCAAGCCCGCCAACGGCCAGGGCTTCGAGTCGGCCGTCGCGTATGCCGTGGCCAAGCGGCTCGGTTACGACAAGAGCGCCGTCGTCTGGCAGAGTGTGCCGTTCAACAAGGCGTTCGCGCCGGGGGTGAAGAGCTTCGACTTCGACATCAACCAGGTTTCGATCAGCGACGAGCGCAAAAAGGCCGTCGACTTCTCCTCCGGCTACTACGACGTGCGCCAGGCCGTCATCGCGCTCAAGGGCGGCAAGGCGGCCAAGGCGACGAGCATCGCGGACCTGCGCGAGCTGAAGCTGGGCGCCCAAGTGGGCACCACGAGCCTCGAGTACATCGACGACCTGGTGAAGCCGACCCGGCAGGCGGCCGTCTTCGGCAAGAACGACCAGGTCAAGTCCGCGCTGAAGAACGGTCAGGTCGACGCCGTCGTCACCGATCTGCCCACCGCTTTCTACATCACCGCCGCCGAGGTCACGGACGCGAAGATCGTCGGCCAGTTCGAGAACCGGGGTGGCGCACCCGAGCAGTTCGGACTCGTGCTGGACAAGGGCAGCGCGCTGACCTCCTGCGTGACCGCCGCCGTCGACGCCCTGCGCGAGGACGGCACGCTGGCCGGCATCGAGAAGCGGTGGCTCTCGGAGGCCGTCGACGCCCCGGTGCTCAAATGACGGTCGTCAAGGGCGAACCGGTCCCGGAAGGGGCGGACGACCCCGGTGACATGGCCCGTGGCGGTCCCGGCGGCGACGGCTACGTGCCCTCCGAACGGCGCCTGGCCCGCGAACGCCACCATCGCGCGCGTGCCCGCCGCGCCACGGCGGTCGCGGCCCTGTCGACCCTCGTCACCGCGGCGCTGCTCTACCTGGTCGTCGTCAACGCCCCCGGCTGGTCACGCACCAAGGAGACCTTCCTCAGCGCGCACTACGCGCGCGAGGCGTTCCCGAAGGTCCTGGAAGGGCTGTGGCTGAACCTCCGGCTGCTGCTGGTCTGCGGGGCCGCCGTCCTGGTCCTCGGCATGCTGATCGCGATCGCGCGGACCCTGCGCGGCCCGGTCTTCTTCCCGCTGCGGGTGCTGGCGGCGGCGTACACCGACTTCTTCCGCGGCCTGCCGCTGATCATCAATCTGATGATCGTCGTCCTGGGCGTGCCGGCGCTGCGGCTGCAAGGCGTGACGGTCGATCCGGTGCTGCTCGGCGGCACGGCGCTGACGCTGACCTACTCGGCCTATGTGGCGGAGGTGTTCCGGGCCGGCATCGAGTCCGTCCACCCCTCGCAGCGCGCGGCGGCCCGCTCGCTGGGCCTGACCAGCCGGCAGGCCCTGCGCCACGTCGTGCTGCCGCAGGCGGTGCGCCGGCAGGTGCCGCCGCTGCTCAACGACCTGGTGTCGCTGCAGAAGGACACCGGTCTGGTGTCCATCGGCGGTGCGGTGGACGCCGTGCGCGCGGCCGACATCATCGTGGGCCGCAGCCTGAACTACACGCCGTACATCGTCGCGGGGCTGGTCTTCGTGGCGCTGACCATCCCGATGACCCGGTTCACCGACTGGGTGACGGCCCGGATGGACCGTCGGCGGGAGCAGGGAGGGTCCCTGTGAGCACCCGGGGAGGATCGCTGTGAGCACGCTGGAGAACGCGCCCGAGGGCCACGGGCCCGTCCTGCGCATGGAGTCGGTCCGCAAGACCTTCAAGGGCTCGGTCGTCCTGCGGGACGTGCACCTGGAGGTCGCCCCGCACACGGTGACCGCGCTGATCGGCGCCTCCGGTTCGGGCAAGTCCACGCTGCTGCGCTGCGCCAACCTCCTGGAGGAGATCGACGACGGCGCGATCTGGCTGGACGGCGAGGAGATCACCGACCCGCGGGTGGACCAGGACGCGGTACGGCGCCGGATCGGCGTCGTCTTCCAGGCGTACAACCTGTTTCCGCACATGACCGTGCTCGACAACATCACGCTCGCGCCGCGCCGGGTGCACGGGGTGACCCGCGCGGAGGCCGAGGAACGGGCCAGGGAGCTGCTGGAGCGGCTAGGCCTGGCCCAGAAGGCGGATGCCTACCCCGACCGGCTCAGCGGCGGCCAGCAGCAGCGGGTGGCGATCGTACGGGCCCTCGCGGTGCGGCCCCGGCTGTTGCTGCTGGACGAGATCACGGCCGCGCTCGACCCGGAACTGGTGGGCGAGGTGCTGGAGGTGGTCCACGGCCTGAAGGAGGAGGGCATGACCATGGTGCTGGCGACGCACGAGATGGGGTTCGCGCGGGAGGTCGCCGACCAGGTGTGCTTCCTGGACGGCGGGGTCGTGCTGGAACGCGGCAGCGCCGAGCGGGTCTTCGACGAGCCCCGGCACGAGCGCACCCGGCGCTTCCTGCGCCGGATCGTGGAGACGGGCCGGCCGTAGTCCCGCGCGCGGTGTCACCCGTCCGCCCGCGCCGCCCCGAGCAGCGCCGCGACGCGTTCCACGCCGAACACATAGCCCTGCACCCCGCAGCCGGCGATCACGCCGTCGGCGCGCTGGGAGACGTACGAGTGGTGCCGGAAGGGCTCGCGCTGGTGGATGTTGGAGATGTGCACCTCCAGCACGGGCATGCCGTCGCAGGTGTTGAGCGCGTCCAGGATGGCGATCGACGTGTGCGAGTACGCGCCGGGGTTGATGACGATCCCGCAGTGCCCGAGCCGCGCCTCGTGGATCCAGTCGACGAGCCGGCCCTCGTGGTTGGACTGCCGCAGGTCCACCGTGCCGCCGTAGGCCGCCGCCGCCTTGGCGCACAGCGCCTCCACGTCGGCCAGTGTGTCCTTGCCGTAGATCTCGGGCTGGCGCTGGCCGAGCAGGTTCAGGTTGGGCCCGTTCAGGATCATGATCGGGGCGTTGGCCAGGGTGCGGGGCACGGTTCCTCCGGTCCGTCGGTGGGCGGCGCGTCCGCGGCCGCCGCTCGTCACCGACCGGTCTATCACGCCGTCCCCGGGCGGACGGCCGGCCATGCACGCCGGTGCCACGGCGCGCACCACCGGTCCCGCGGTCACCTCCGCACGCCCCCGTAACTGCTGATCACGGTGGGTAGTTGACCCATCATGCACGATGTACAGGCTGTGAACAGGCCGTCCCTGCCGCGGCTCGCCGCCGCCTCGCTCGCCGGGACGGCGATCGAGTTCTACGACTTCTTCGTCTACGGCACCGCGGCGGCCCTGGTGCTCGGACCGCTGTTCTTCCCGACGTTCTCGCCCGTGGCGGGCACGCTGGCGGCGTTCGGGACGTTCGGGGTGGGGTTCATCGCCAGGCCGCTGGGCTCGGTGCTGTTCGGGCATCTCGGGGACCGGCGCGGCCGCCGGCCGGTGCTCGTCGCCTCATTGCTGCTCACCGGCGCCGCCACGGTCGCGGTCGGCTGTGTGCCGTCCTACGACACCATCGGTGTCGCCGCTCCCCTGCTGCTGCTCGTCCTGCGCTTCCTGCAGGGGCTGGGGCTCGGCGGGGAGTGGGGCGGGGTGGTGCTGCTGACCGTCGAGCACGCCCCCGCCGGGCGGCGCGCCCTGTGGTCGAGCTTTCCGCAGATGGGCCCGGCGCTCGGCTTCGGGCTGGCCAACGGGGTGGTGCTCGCGCTGTCGGCGGCGCTGTCCGACGCGGAGTTCGCGCGCTGGGGCTGGCGCGTGCCGTTCTGGGCGGCCGGAGCGCTGGCACTGGCCGGCCTGTGGCTGCGCTCCTCCCTCGCGGAAAGCCCCAGCTTCCTGAAGATCGACGACCACTCGCGCGTGCCGTTCTTCGAGGTCGTACGGCATCACGGGCGGCTGGTGCTGCTGACGGCCGGGGCGCTCGCGGTGGGCTACGCCGTGTTCTACGCGGTGACGACCTGGTCGCTGGCGTACGCGACGGAGCGGCTCGGTGTGAGCCGTACGGTCATGCTGACGTGTGTCATGGGCGCGGTGCTCGTGCAGGGCGCGCTCGTGCCGCTCGTGGCGCTGTTCGCCGACCGGTTCGGCCGCCGGCCGATGTGTGTGGCGGGATGCGTGGCGTGCGCCCTGTGGATGCTCCCGATGGTCGCGCTGCTGGCGACCGGTGAGCCGTTGCTGATGTTCCTGGGCATCCTGGGCGCCCTGCTCGCCTTCGTCACCGCGTTCGCGGTGATCGCCGCCTATCTGCCGGAGCTGTACGAGCCGCGGGTGCGCTGCACGGGCGCCGCCGTGGGTTACAACCTGGGCGGGGTCCTCGGCGGCGCCCTCACCCCGATCGTGGCCACGGCGCTCGCGGAGCGGGGCGGGCGGGTGCCGTGGGGGGTGGGCGCGTATCTGACGGGGATCGCGCTGATCAGCCTGGTGTGCTTCACGCTGCTGCCGGAGACGCGTCCGGTGCCCGTGGCGGCGGTGGAACCGAAGCCGGTCACGGGCTGACCGGACGTGCCTGCGCGGGCCGTCGGCTAGGGGTTGACCGCCAGCTCCAGGTAGGCCGCGAACAGCACCAGATGGACGCCGCCCTGGAGCGGTGTGGCCCGGCCGGGCACCACGGTGAGGGAGCTGACCACGACGGTCAGCGCGAGCATCAGCATGTGGGTCGGGCCCAGGCCGAGGACGAGCGGTCCGGACAGCCAGACGGAGGCGAGGGCCACGGCGGGGATGGTCAGGCCGATGCTGGCCATCGCGGAGCCGAGCGCGAGGTTGAGGCTGGTCTGCACCCGGTCCCGGCGGGCGGCGCGCAGTGCGGCGATCGTCTCGGGCAGCAGGACGAGCAGGGCGATGATCACACCGACCACCGCGTGCGGCAGGCCGGCCGCCGCCACGCCCGATTCGATCGTGGGCGACACCCCCTTGGCCAGGCCGACCACACCCACCAGGGCCAGGCCGAGCAGGCCCAGGCTGAGCCAGGCCTCGCGCGCGGACGGGGGCGAGGCGTGGTCCTCGCCGCTGATCGCTGCGCCCTGCCGGGTGACGGGCAGGAAGTAGTCACGGTGCCGCACGGTCTGGGTGGTCACGAACAGTCCGTAGAGGATCAGTGAGGACAGCGCGGCGAAGGTCAGCTGGACGGTGGAGAACTCGGGTCCGGGCTTGCTGGTGGTGAAGGTCGGCAGCACCAGGCTGAGCGTGGCCAGCGTCGCCACGGTCGCCAGAGCGGCGCCGGTGCCCTCGGGGTTGAAGAGCGCCGTGCCGTGCCGCAGGGAGGCGACGAGGAGGCTGAGACCGACGATGCCGTTGCAGGCGATCATCACGGCCGCGAAGACGGTGTCCCTGGCCAGTGTGGAACTCTTGGCACCGCCGTCCGCCATGAGGGTGACGATCAGGGCGACCTCGATGATCGTGACGGCGACGGCGAGCACCAGGGAACCGAAGGGCTCGCCGACCCGGTGCGCGACCACCTCGGCATGGTGCACCGCCGCCAGGACGGAACCGGCCAGGACGAGGGTCACCAGGCCGACGAGGAAGCCGGGCAGGTCCCGGCCCCAGGTGAGGGCCAGCAGGACGACCGCGAGCACCGGCACGAGCATCGTCCATTGGCGGGTGAGCGACCGGAGCCGAGTGATCATGCGGCGATGGTCGCAGAAGCGTACAGGATTCGCATTCCGTGCTTTTCGGATACCTCTCGTCCTTTCCGTTGCGGGGAGGGATGCCGGTGGGACCGGTCCCAGCCTCATGGCGAGACCTCGCCAAGGGGGCTGGGCGAGGTCTCGGACTTCCGCGACGGTGCCGGCGTACGGCGGCACCGTCACACGTCGACGCGCTCCTTCGGGGCGTCTTCGCCCTCGGCGTGCGCCGCCTGCTTCCTGGTGGCGAGCAGGCTGGTGACCGTGGTGACGGCGAGGACCGCGCAGATCACGCCGAGCGAGACGGGTATGCCGATCTCGGGGACGTGGACACCGGACTCGTGCAGGGCGTGCAGTACGAGCTTGACGCCGATGAAGCCGAGGATGACCGACAGGCCGTACGACAGGTGGACCAGCTTCTTGAGCAGTCCGCCGATGAGGAAGTACAGCTGGCGCAGCCCCATCAGGGCGAAGGCGTTGGCGGTGAAGACGATGTACGGGTCCTGGGTCAGACCGAAGATCGCGGGTATGGAGTCCAGGGCGAACAGCACGTCGGTGGTGCCGATGGCGAGCATCACGACCAGCATCGGGGTCATGACGCGCTTGCCGTTCTCCTGGATCCACAGCTTGGTGCCGTGGTAGCGGTCGGCCACGCCGAACCTGCGCTCGGCGGCCTTCAGGAGCTTGTTCTCCTCGTACTCGTCGTCCTGCTCCTCCGCCCGGGCCTCCTGGATGAGCTTCCAGGCGGTCCAGATCAGGAAGGCGCCGAAGAGGTAGAACACCCAGGCGAAGCTGGCCAGGATCGCGGCCCCGGCGGCGATGAAGACGGCCCGCAGGACCAGGGCTATGAGGACGCCGACGAGCAGGACCCGCTGCTGGTACCGGGTGGGCACCGCGAACTTCGCCATGATGAGGACGAAGACGAAGAGGTTGTCGACGCTCAGCGACTTCTCGGTGATGAAGCCCGCGAAGAACTCGCCGGCCGGCCTGCCGCCGCCGAAGACGAGGAGGCCGAGGCCGAAGAGACCGGCCAGGGCGATCCAGACGACCGTCCAGACACCAGCTTCCTTGATCGACACCTCATGCGGCTTGCGGCCGATGAAGAAGTCGACCGCGATCAGCGCGGCGAGACCCGCGATGGTGAGGACCCACAGACCCATGGAGACTTCCACTGCACCTCCGGCATTGCGTGACGGCGAACACATCAGCGTTGTCGCTGCCGGAGGTCTCTTCCACCCGCGATGGGCCGGCGCCCCGGGACCGGAACCGGTCCGTATTGACGGGTGCGCCGCAGCAAGGAGTACTCCCCTCCGTGCGGAAGACAGTACCCCAATCACCAAGGAAAGGTAAAGCGTTTGGCAAAATCAACACCAAATTGGCAGGTCAGAGGCACTTTACCAATGCTTGGTGCGGAGTCTCCTTCTCACGCCGTGACTGGACCGGTGGGCGGTCTCCCCTGCTCAGAGGTGCCGACGGATCGCCGGCATGAGGTCCTGGAAGGTGCGGCCGTTGGCCGGGGCGCCGAGGGCGGTCATCGTCCAGCCGGAGCCCGCCCGGTGCACCTTGGCCATGATCTGGGCGGTGTAGTCGCCCCCTCCGGCCAGGGTGTAGCGGGCGAGTTCCTGGCCGTTGGTCTCGTCCACGAGCCGGCAGAACGCGTTCTGCACCTCCTGGAACGTCTGGCCGGTGAAGGAGTTCACCGTGAAGACGATCTGATCGATGTGGGCCGGGACGCGCTGCAGGTCCACCAGGATCGCCTCGTCGTCGCCGCCCTGTCCGGCGCCGCCGACGAGGTTGTCACCGGTGTGGCGCACCGAACCGTCGTCGCTCACCAGGTGGCGGAAGAAGACGACGTCCTGCGGTTCCTGGCCGGCGAACAGCACCGCCGAGGCGTCCAGGTCCACCTCGCGGGTGCGGGAGCCGAAGAGGCCGCGCCGCTTCGCCGCCTGCCAGCCGAGCCCCATGCGGACCGCGGTCAGGGTGGCCCCGTCGTTCTTCTCCAGGCTGATGGCCTGGCCCTTGGACAAGTTGACGGACACGGCTGAATCCCCTCTCGACAGTCCCCTGCTGCCGCGCCGGGCCGTCGCGCGGCGCGGTTGTCCAGAACCCTACGCAGGGCGACCGCCGGTACCGACCCCGGCCCGCGCTTTGTGTCGGTGTTGCAACACTTGGCACAGAAATGCCGAGGTCGGTGGGTCGGGGGTCAGGCGAGGCCGGCCTCGCGCATCTGACGCAGCTCCTTCTTCATCTCGGAGACCTCGTCGCGCAGCCGGGCCGCGATCTCGAACTGCAGCTCCGCGGCGGCGGCCCGCATCCGCTCGGTCATCTCCTCGATCTGCTCGGCCAGCTCGGCCGCCGGACGGGTTGTGGGCACCGTCTTGCCCTTGGCGGCCTTGCCCGCCTTCGCGCCCTTGGCCGCCTTGTCGCCGAGCGACGGAACGGGCGCCTTCGCCGCCTTGCCGTCCTTCGTCTTGCGGTAACCGGAGCCGAGGAGCTGTTCGGTGTCGACCTCTTCGCGGGCGATCTGCGCCACGATGTCGTTGATCTTCTTGCGCAGCGGCTGCGGATCGATGCCGTTGGCCTTGTTGTAGGCGATCTGCTTCTCCCGGCGGCGGTTGGTCTCCTCGATGGCCTTCTCCATCGCCGGGGTGATCTTGTCGGCGTACATATGGACCTCGCCGGAGACGTTGCGCGCCGCTCGGCCGATGGTCTGGATCAGCGACGTGCCCGAGCGCAGGAAGCCCTCCTTGTCGGCGTCCAGGATCGCCACCAGCGACACCTCGGGCAGGTCGAGGCCCTCACGCAGGAGGTTGATGCCGACCAGGACGTCGTACTCGCCGGCGCGCAGCTCGCGCAGCAGCTCGATGCGGCGCAGGGTGTCGACGTCGCTGTGCAGATAGCGCACCTGGATGCCGAGCTCCAGGAAGTAGTCCGTGAGGTCCTCGGCCATCTTCTTGGTCAGCGTGGTGACGAGGACCCGCTCGTCCTTCTCGGTGCGCTTGCGGATCTCGTGCACCAGGTCGTCGATCTGGCCCTCGGTGGGCTTGACGACGACCTGCGGGTCCACCAGGCCGGTCGGGCGGATGATCTGCTCCACGACGCCGTCCGAGCGGGACAGCTCGTAGGCACCCGGGGTCGCCGACAGGTAGACGGTCTGCCCGATGCGCTCCTGGAACTCCTCCCACTTCAGGGGACGGTTGTCCAGGGCGGAGGGCAGGCGGAAGCCGTGGTCGACCAGGGTGCGCTTGCGGGAGGCGTCGCCCTCGTACATCGCGCCGATCTGCGGCACGGTGACGTGCGACTCGTCGATGACGAGCAGGAAGTCGTCCGGGAAGTAGTCCAGCAGGGTGTTGGGCGGGGAGCCGGGGGAACGGCCGTCGAAGTGCATCGAGTAGTTCTCCACGCCGGAGCAGGTGCCGATCTGGCGGAGCATCTCGATGTCGTACGTGGTGCGCATCCGCAGCCGCTGGGCCTCCAGGAGCTTGCCCTGCTTCTCCAGCTCGGCCAGGCGCTCCCCCAGCTCCTTCTCGATGTCGTTGACGGCCCGCTCCATGCGTTCGGGGCCGGCCACGTAGTGGGAGGCGGGGAAGACGTAGAGCTGCTGGTCGTCGCTGATGATCTCGCCGGTGATCGGGTGGAGCGTGGAGAGCGCCTCGATCTCGTCGCCGAACATCTCGATGCGGACGGCCAGCTCCTCGTAGACCGGGAAGATCTCGATGGTGTCGCCGCGGACGCGGAAGGTGCCGCGGGTGAACGCCAGGTCGTTGCGCGTGTACTGGATGTCCACGAAACGGCGCAGCAGCTCGTCGCGGTCGATCTCGTCGCCGACCCTGAGGGTGACCATGCGGTCCACGTACTCCTGCGGCGTACCGAGGCCGTAGATGCAGGACACCGAGGCGACCACGACGACGTCGCGGCGGGTGAGCAGCGAGTTGGTGGCGGAATGGCGCAGGCGCTCGACCTCCTCGTTGATCGAGGAGTCCTTCTCGATATAGGTGTCAGACTGAGGGACGTACGCCTCGGGCTGGTAGTAGTCGTAGTACGACACGAAGTACTCGACCGCGTTGTTCGGCAGCAGCTCGCGGAACTCGTTGGCCAGCTGGGCGGCCAGTGTCTTGTTCGGCGCCATCACGAGCGTGGGGCGCTGGAGCTTCTCGATCATCCACGCCGTGGTGGCGGACTTGCCGGTGCCGGTCGCGCCCAGGAGGACGACGTCCTTCTCACCGGCCTGGATGCGCCGGGCCAGGTCGGCGATGGCCGCCGGCTGGTCGCCGCTGGGCTGGTAGGGGCTGACGACCTCGAAGGGCGCCACCGTGCGTTCGATGTGGGAAACGGGCCGCATGTCATCCACCGTACGACCCCGCACTGACAACCGGTTCCGATCAGCGGTTCTGCGGGGTGCGGGGGCGGTGGTCCCCGGCCCGGCGGACCGGCCTGTGCCCGTGCGGGACGGCGGGCTCGTGGACCGCGTGGGAGGTGACGGCGGCGGCCGGGACGCCCGGTTTGTGCTCCACGGGCGTCCAGTCGGGCCGGCCCATGACCATCAGCGGGTCGAAGACCACGACGACACCCGCGATGAGCAGGAAGGCGAGCGGGCCGATCAGCATCGGTGCGAGCGAGGACGCCGCGGTCCCGCCGTCGGCGGGGTCGGGGGCGCCGTCGAGGTGGACGCCGACGGCCGCCATCCCGGTGTAGTGCATGCCGCTGACCGCGAGCCCCATGACGAGGCTGGCGCCCACGCTCCACGTGAAGCCCCGTACCTGTCCGGCGGCCCACAGGGCCGCGGTGGCCGCCACGACCGCTATGACGACGGAGGCCGCGACGGTGTAGGTGTTGTAGGTGAACTGCCCGTGGAAGCGGACGCCCGCCATGCCGAGGTAGTGCATCGAGGCGACGCCCAGCCCGGTGATCGTGCCGCCGGTGAACAGCGGGGTGCCGGTGGCGCCCCGGTAGCCGACGATGAAGATGCCGACGCCGACCATGACGATGGCGAGCCCGAGGCTCGCGTAGGTGAGCGTCTTGTCGTAGTGGATCGGCGTCTCCTCGATGGTGAAGCCCATCATGGCGACGAAGTGCATGGTCCATATGCCGGAGCCGATCGCCGCCGAGCCGAGGGCCAGCCAGGCGGGGCGCCGGGAGTGTGTGACCAGCAGCGACCGTGTGGTGCAGCGCAGGCCGAGGGCGCCACCGAGGCAGGCCATCAGATAGGCCACCAACGGGGTGACGGCCCCGTAGCTGAATCCGTCGATCGTGCCTTGCATCCGCGGCTGCCCTTCCGCCTTCTTGCGTCCCGGAATACCTGAGTGTGCCCCCGTCCCAGGACGGCGCGGGCGGTCAGGGTTGTCGCAGAGAGTATGACTCCCACCGGAATGGTCGAACGACTTTCCGGCAAAGAAACACGCCCTTGCCGCAGATGTGCGTCACCGGTGAGCGGCCTCGGGACGCCTTCCTTCGTATGTGGCCATCCTGCGCCGGGTGTCGTTGACGCTTTGCTGTCAGTCTGGTGCTGTCGGTATGCCTCGACGGGAGGAGTACGCATGTACGCGCGCGTAGTCGCCGCGACGGTCGTCGCGGCCCTGGGAGCGGCCGCGGCCCTGCTGGGCACCGGTTCCGACGCCCGGGCGGGCGACGGGGTGGTGCCCACCGTGATCGCCCACCGGGGCGCCTCCGCCTACGCCCCCGAGAACACCCTGGCCGCCATCGACAAGGCCGCCCGGCTGGGCTTCTCCTGGGTGGAGAACGACGTCCAGCGCACCAAGGACGGTCAGCTGGTGGTCCTGCACGACGACACCCTGGCACGCACCACGAACGTCGAGGAGGTCTTCCCCGGCCGGGCACCGTGGAAGGTGGGCGACTTCACCGCCGCGGAGATCGCCCGGCTGGACGCGGGCAGCTGGTTCTCCTCCACGTACGCGGGCGTGCGCGTGCCGACGCTGAAGCAGTACATGCGCCGGGTCGAACGCAACCACGAGAAGCTGCTCCTGGAGATCAAGAGCCCGGAGCTGTACCCGGGCATCGAAAAGCAGACACTCAAGCTCCTCCGCAACGAGGGCTGGCTGGACGGCCGGCACCGCAACCGGCTGATCGTCCAGAGCTTCAGCGCCGACAGCGTACGGACCGTACACAGGCTGAAGCCCGCGGTCACCACCGCGTACCTGGGTGCGCCCGCCGTGACGGAGTTGAAGGACTTCGCGCGCTTCACGGATCTGATCAACCCCCCGAACGGATCGCTCACCCGGGAGTACGTCTCGGCGGTGCACGGTCTCCGCGGGCCGCACGGCCGAACGCTCAGAGTGTTCACCTGGACGGTGGACAGCGCGGCCGGCGCCCTCCGGGTCGCCGGCTACGGAGTCGACGGGATCATCACCAACAAGCCGGACGTGGTGCGGGACGCCCTGGATCCGCACTGACCGGGCGAGCGTTGTCAGTGCCGGGCCGTACCGTGGGCGCATGGACAGCCTTGGGCAGGAGCAGCAGCGGGTCGTATGGGCCGTGGTCGGCACGGACATCGGCCCGCTGATGGTGGCGGCGACTCGCAACGGCCTGGTCAACGTGGTTTTCCACGCTTCGGACGCGGTGCGCGACCGGGCACTGCAGCGGCTGGCCGCCCGACTGGGCGGCCGGCTCGTGGAGGATCCGGACTCCCCGTTGCCGGCGGAGGCGATACGCCAGCTGCGGGAGTACTTCGCGGGCGAGCGGCACGGCTTCGACCTGCCCCTGGACTGGTCGCTCAGCTCCGGGTTCAACCGGCAGGTGCTGCGCGAGCTGGCGTCGGGTGTGCCGTACGGCAGTGTGGTCGGCTACGGCGATCTGGCGAAGCGGGTCGGCCAGCCCGGCGGGGGGCAGGCGGTGGGGGTGGCCATGGGCTCCAATCCGCTGCCGGTGGTGGTGCCGTGCCACCGCGTGGTGGAGAGCGACGGCGGCATCGGCGGTTTCGGGGGCGGACTGGAGACCAAGCGGAAGCTGCTCGCCCTGGAGGGTGTGCTGCCGGAGCCCCTGTTCTGACCGGCTCCGGGTGAAGTCCTCGCCGGCGATGCGCGGTTAGTCGTAGTGCCGGGCCTCGAAGACGTTGCCATCGGGGTCGCGGAAGTAGAAGCTCCGCGTGGCGTCGCCGCGGGCGCCCGACAGGCCGGGGTCGATACCGGACACCGGGACGCCGTGCTCCTCCAGGCGGGCGCGCAGGGCGTCGAAGGCGTCGGACGGCAGGGCCAGGCAGACGTGGTTGACCGGGTGGCCCGCGCTGTCGGCCGAGCCGGGCAGCATCTTCATCCGTGCGGCCAGGCTGTGCGGGGCGAGATCCAGAATGGTCTCCTCGTTGACACGTACGGACGGGAAGGACACCTTCCCCTCCGCGTACTCGGCGACATGGACCGGTTCCAGGCCGACGGCCGTTTCGTAGAAGGCGGTCGCGGCGACCGGGTCGGCCACCCACAGGACGACGTGGTCGAGACGCGCACTGTTCTTCGTCATACGCACCAGGCTGGTGGCCTCTCCGGCGGCCCACAAGCGTTTAGCCGGTGCCGGGGCCCGCCAGAGATGAGAGAGGACCGACGGACGGGAGGCGGGCACATGGTGCTGGTGGTGTCGGAAGAGGTCCGGGAGGCGATCGGCGCGCGGCGGCCGGTGGTCGCCCTGGAGTCCACGATCATCGCGCACGGCCTGCCCCGCCCGCGCAACCTGGAGGTGGCACTCGAACTGGAGGAAGCGGTACGGCGGGAGGGGGCCGTGCCCGCGACGGTCGCCGTGCTCGACGGGCGGCCCCGGATCGGTCTGGACAAGGAAGAGCTGGAACGGGTCGCGAACGAGGACATACGCAAGCTGGGCCACCGTGATCTGCCGTTCGCCGTGGCCGCGGGGGTGAGTGGGGCGACCACCGTCTCGGCGACGGCCCGGCTGGCCGCGCTGGCGGGTATCCGGGTGTTCGCCACCGGCGGGCTGGGCGGTGTGCACCGGGAGTGGACGGTGACGCAGGACGAGTCGGCGGACCTGGGGCTGCTGGCACGGACCCGGATCACGGTGGTGTGCGCGGGCGTGAAGTCGATCCTGGACGTGCCGGCGACGCTGCAACGCCTGGAGACGCTGGGCGTGGCCGTCGCCGGGTACGGCACGAACCGGTTCCCGGGCTTCTACCTGGCGGACTCGGGGCATCCGGTCGACTGGACGCTGGACACTCCGGAGCAGGTCGCCGCCGTCATGCGCGCCCAGGACGCCCTCGGCGCGCCGGAGTCCGCGCTGATCGTCGCCAACCCGGTCCCGAAGGCGGAGCAGCTCGAACCCGCTCTGCACGCGCGCGTGCTCGCCGACGCGCTGCGCGCCTGCGCGGAGCAGGGTGTCACCGGGCAGGCGGTGACACCGTTCCTGCTGGACTACCTCGTACAGCACACCGACGGCGCCTCGCTGCACGCCAACCTGGCCGCGGTGCGCGGCAACGTACGGCTGGCGGCGCGGATCGCCGCCGAGTGGGCCAGGGGGTGAGCCCGGACCGGAACGGAACCCTGCTGGTCGTCGGGGACGTGGTCACCGACGTGGTCGCCCGGCACCGCGGGCCGCTCGCGGCCGGCACCGACACCGCCG